>JADFZC010000023.1:14451-15719 GCA_015232735.1 Oligoflexales bacterium
CCTTGGGAGCCTCCTCTAACATGTCAAGCGAACCGTCCGCTTCCGATGACGGAGACTCGGCGCGATCTATCTCATTTGATGTATCATCCAAGATATCAACAGAACCATCAGCGCCAGATCCTCCTTCAACCCCAACAGAGCCTGCCACCAACTCATTTTCCACAGAAGCATCTGATTCCCCTTTGACAAAAGCCTCTCCATCCAAAGATTCCACTTCAAAGTTGTCTTCACCTGCTGAGGATCCATCCAATTCACCTTCCGGTATTTCAGATTCTCCGGCCGACTCTCCCTGGACTGACAACTCAGCATCCTTTTGATTCTGATTATCTGAAGCCATACCTGGTTCGGAAAAGTCCTCTGCCAGATCAGCATCTGATTTTATCTCATCCAGCCCGTCAGCATCCTCACTTGGAACCGCATCACTAAAATCATCAAGCTCCTGCGCGGATTTCTTCTTGTCAGCCGCTTTTGGCTTCAAATTCCCTTCATCACAGGCACTAAGATCATCAGCCAGTTCATCATCAGAGATAATTTTGCCATCACCCAAAATATCACCTTCATCGTCCACCTTGCCCGTTTTTTTACCAATAGCCGAACCAGCTGCCTGTTCTCCTTCGTCATCAGTCAGTTCAGTAATTTCAATGCCCTTCTCTTTCTTAGCGGAACTTCTTCCTGCTCTTGATCCTCCGTCATCCGAATCAATAATCTTTTTAAGTTTCTGCTGATGAACTGCTGCCAGAGCATGATTTACCAAAAAGGATTCCAATTCGGATTTCTGAGGCTCAAAATCCGGTTCAATGCTTTTAAGTCCCGCATATATATCGCTTAATGTCGCCAAAGCCGGACTTATTTTTAAACTGGTAAAAAATTCAAGTTGCCTGATCATCCCCTGGTCCAAAGGGTCGGCCATGGCCACAGTAAGGCAATTATCGCTGAGCCTTAACGGTAAAACCTCCAATTTTAGCATTAAATCCAAATCAATCGCCTGAAGAGCCTCCTCTTCCGCCTCAGCGATGAGATTTTTTGAAGCGACTCGAATCTTCGTTCTCTCTGCCAAAAGAGCAACCAGTTCCTCCTCCTCAAGCAAACCCGCAGCCAAAATCCCTTTGGCAAATGCCCAGCTGTTGGCTCCGCTTGATTTTGTAATAATCACCCTATCCTGTTCTGTGAGATACCCTTCCTTGACAAGGAGGGAACCGAGTCCCGAAGCGCCCATGTTTGCTCCAATTGTCTTTCAATATTGGTTAATTTCTAGCCTTTGGAGATTA
>JADFZC010000355.1 GCA_015232735.1 Oligoflexales bacterium
TTTCCTTTTCTTATTGCAGGCATGATGGCTGATAATCTTTGTGCCTACACAGCCAATAAGGTATGGTTTGAGTTTCTTGAAAACGGATATTTTAGAGTTTACTTCAATTATACGATACCGGAATTAAAAGAATTCAGGGAAAGCTACGTCGATTTCAAGGATCAGAAAAAAGCTGAAAAATTCTACTGGACCCTTGTGCGTGGAGGGGAATTTTTCCCTCCAAATCCAGATAGGGTGGCTTTTCCTGTCCTTCCACAAAAACCTGACCCGTGGTGATTAATATTTCTACATGGATGCAACCTTGTCCAGAACCTCATCGGACACCTTGGCTCCAATTCTGCTGATAACGTCACTGGCCAGAAGGGTTCCTATCTCACCACATTTTTTCAAATCCCTGTTTCTATGAAGCCCGTATAAAAACCCGGCCGCAAACATGTCGCCGGCACCTGTTGTATCGATAACATTTGCGTCAAGTGCATCTATCCTGATCCTTTGATCCCCCTTGGATATCAACGCGCCCTTACCGCCCAGCTTTATGACTCCGATGGCTCCAGCCCTTGCTATCTTGTCAGCTGCCTCTTCCGGGGATGACCTGTATAGCAGTTTAGCCTCCTCTTCATTTGCGAATACGATATCGGCCGAATCTTCGATCATCTGTCGAAAGCTCTCCTCGAACCTTCCAACGACGAATGGATCCGCGACATCGAAAGATACCAGGGTACCACTGGCCTTCGCCGTATTTATCGCGGCATTTATGGCACGTTTCTGGCCTTCCGTGTCCCACTGATAACCGGAAAAATGAAAGAATTTGGCGTCCTTTATTTCATCATGCGGTACGAGATCCTCATCAAACAGCCGGCTTGAACCAAGGTAGGTGTTCATTGTTCTTTCACCGTCGTAAGTCACAAGTATTACGCAGGTCCCGGAGCCGATATCCGATTCTCTCAATTTGGAGATAATTCCAATTTCCTCGAATCTGTCCTTGATCTTCTGGCCGATGGAATCCCGTCCGACCATTCCGGCAAAAACAGTCTTTGTACCTAACAGCGTGAGGGCTCTTATCGTGTTAAGAGCCGACCCTCCCAGCTCCATGGCCTTTTCAGATTTTTCAAAGTGTGAAAGCAAAAGAGACTGATCGGCCTCAGTAACAAGATGCATGTTACCCTTGGTGAGATTGAATCTCTTAATGTCTTCATCACTTGCTTTCACAAGAACGTCCATCAAGGCATTGTCAATTGAAATAAAGTCGTATTTTTTCAAAAAATGTCTCCCGTTTGCCATTAATAATATCCCAGAAGTTGAACGATAACCTCTGCCCTCATCCCAAGTGTCAGTCTATTTAACTGACATTTATTATGATTTCGGGAAAATAAAGTCAATTGGATTTTGGCTGGAGACGCTTGGCATCGACACTCACGAAATTTTTTTTTCCAGATTCTTTTCCGATTCTTCAAATTTCGTGATCAGTTTATTGACCCTCACTTTTGCATCGAGGTCTATTAATTTGTTTTGCACCGCCTCGAAATCATGAAGACTCTCGAAAAATATTTTATCATTGAAAGAATAGCAGGTATGAGCAACAAGCAACGCGAACAAGGCGGGAATCATCACTGCTGCGGATACAAATTGAGACAAAAAAATGGATATAGTTACAAAGGCAACTGTTCCTGCAATCTGATTTCTCCTTTTCCGCCAGAAATCTTCAGGACTTTGAGACTGGTATATGGCGAACGCCAGATAGTTGCTCACTGATGCCAGCGTTATGATAACGTTGATTATCAGGCTGGCCTTCTCCTGAAGAGGGACTATCAGCTCTATCACAATAAAAATCAAAAACGCAATCGAGGCAAGCCTGTTTTGATTGAACGTCCTGTTCTTATGCCTTGACGGAGTAACCTGTTCCCTTCGAATGTTCCAATACCACAGGCATATTGTAACAATAATAGACACTACCTTAATGTTAATCAGATCGCTGGGCATAAACTTATCACTCTCACATGAAACTAGAGATGATAACATTCACAAAGTTTCCCCGTCTGCAAGGCGCAATAAATATACTCTTCCTTTGCAAACGAGAAATCCAATCCCGATTGTTCGAATTTGCTCTTTATACTATTGTAGTTTTTATTTATCTCATTGTCACTTCGATTAGGCAGATGATGAGTTAATAGACATATCCTTGGTTTGATTCTCATTGCATTGGAAAGTGCCATCAAATCGCTTGAATGCCCCCATCCCTCGAAATTTTTATATTCATTTTCGGTATATTGTGCGTCATGAACAAGAATATTGCTGTTTTCGCAAAATTCAATAATTTTATCATTTATCGCCGAAGGTTTGGCTTCATGATCCGTTATTATGCTGATTTTTTCCCTTGTTTTTTCATTGACGAATTTATAGCCATATGTATTACCCTCCCTTTTATCTGAAGAATTTTTAATATGATCCGTCTGACAAAAGGAAACCTGTATCGAGCCTAATTCTGCCGTATCGGCAACCTGATGATAATTCAGCTTTGAAAACATATTTTTCAAGCCGTTGAAAGGGGAATAGCTATGATCGAACAAAATGTTCAGGTGCCTGTAGACATAATCGACAGGACAAGGTGAATATATGTTGATGATGGAACTCTTGAAATAGAGAGGAGGAAAAAGCGCGAAACCCTGGATATGGTCCCAATGGAAGTGCGTAAAAAAAATGTCTATTGTAAGTTCTTCCTTTTTCATAAGCCTTTTTTCCAGCGTCTCCCCCAACCGGCAAGCCCCGAAACCCGCATCCACCAGAATTATCCTGTCATCCGAAAGTATCTCAATGCATGTGGTATTCACCCCATATGTAATATGACTTTCCTGCGGAGTGGACATTATTCCTCTTGTACCCCAAAATTTTAGCTTCATAATACCTTCCAAATCTTTTCTTCAGTTCCGGCTTCAATTACCAACCCGCTGTCCTTGTATCGTCGCCTGACATTTACCAGCTTGGCATCGACGTCCTCATCCGTGTCTTCCGGAGCATGATGGCCAAGGAGTAACATCTTAACCCCCGCATTTACGCAAAAACCTGCCGCAATTTCCGGTGTCCCGTGTCCCCAGTCCGGCCTTAAATTTTCCTCATTGAAATGTGTATCGAAGAGCGCAAGCTGCGAATTTCTTATAAATTCCGTAAGCCCGTTGTTATACTCCATTTCAAATTTCCTGAAATCGGCAATTTTTGTTTTGTCAATGCCGTCGAAAAGGTAATTTTCATTTTCAATCGGGGCATTATCGGTAATGACCGAAATTGACTTTCCCTTATATGTTATCCTGTATCCAAGCGTGATACCGTTGTGGTTCAATTGAAAAGTCGACACCGCGATTCTTTCGCCAATAAAAAATGACTGTCCCGGGCATACCTCGACAAAATCGATTTTTGCCTTGAATGCACTGATCGGAATCGGAAGATAGTTTTGATATCCCAGCTTGAGAAAGAGATTTTTGAATTTGGCGAGTTCCGTGCCGGCCCCGTAGAGGACTATCCTGTTTTCAGAACAGAAAAAGGGCTCAAAATCAGTAAATCCAAGGATATGATCCCAATGGGGATGTGTTGTCAATATATGCAGCTCTTTTGACTGTTTTCCAGAGCCAAGTTCTCTTCCGGCTTTTGCCAGTCCCGACCCGGCATCAATAAATACGAGGTATTTCTCATCGGTGAGTATTTCGTATGAGCTTGAATTTCCGCCATACCTCAATGAATACGGTTTCAGCGAAGGCCGCGAGCCACGCGTTCCATGAATTTTAAATCCAAGAGACAT
>JADFZC010000356.1 GCA_015232735.1 Oligoflexales bacterium
TTGGTTTTATCTTTGATAAAAATAGCATTTCCCTCACTCATTTTTTTCGTTTTGTTGCTTTATCACTATCAAAGCAATATCGTGATGAGGGCATACAGTACCACGCCAATCCAGGAGAGGATAGCAAATCTCAAGGCGGCATCCGAACTTGGAAAAGACGGATCACTTGAAATGGAAGATGATGAGCAGGAAAATGATGATGTTGCTACAGAAGTTGAAAGCATGCCTGCAAAGCCGTCGAATCCGGTTTTTTCAGATAATCTCAATCTGGGCAAAATAGGGGAGGATGACAGATTTACATACATGTCTGTTGACAGCCTTTATGGAAAATACTCATCGGCAAGCAAGGATCAGATGAAAATTACGGATAATTTTTCAATACCGGTGCAGCTGATAAACCGTGTTGTATTCTGGTATCATGTGTATACTACCTTTACCAGGGATGACTACATAATCCACATTGGAGAGTATCCGGAGGTCATTCTTGAAGTTGCCGAGCTTAAGGCTTCCGACAATATGGGCTTTGGGGAATACCGGACTGCCAGGAAGGATTTGAAAGACAGGGTCGAAGATTATGTAAGTATCCTTGAAGACCTGCAGGACTATGAGCCTAATACTGAGCTTTCTGAAACAGAAAAACGCATTTGCGGACTTATGGCGCACATCAACGATAAAGATAAATACGCCAAGGCTGCGGCTTCAATACGGGTTCAATTGGGACAGGGCGACTACATAGAGGAGGGTTTCCAGGAATCCCTGCCATATCTGCCCGCTGTAAAAGATGCTTTTAAGAAAATGTCTCTTCCTGAGGAACTTGTCGGCATAGCGTACGTTGAATCCTCATTTAACATTAAAGCGGTGTCGAATGTTGGAGCGTCCGGTGTTTTCCAGTTCATGCCTTACGTTGGAAGGCATTATATGATAGTCAACCATAATATAGACGAAAGACGCGATCCGATAAAATCAGCGAGTGCGGCGGCTCAGCTCCTTTGGGAAAACTTTGATGCCCTGAAAAGCTGGCCTTTGGCAATAACAGCATACAACCATGGAGCATCCGGCATAAAGAGAGGGGTGTCGGAAACGGGTTCATCGGACATTGAAACTCTCGTTCAAAATTATCATAACAGAAGATTCGGTTTTGCTTCAAAGAATTACTATACTGAGTTTCTGGCCATGCTGGTTGTCGTTAAGCAGTTTGAGGAAGCTATGAATTCTGATGACGAGGTTCCTCCGCTCAGCTATGCGGAACACAAAATTGGAAAGCCTGAATCCATTCAATCGATATTGAAAAGATTTGGAACGGATAAGGATTCGCTCATGGCGCTTAATCCTGATCTTAGCAAGGATTTCGTTCTCAAAAATGGAATGCTCCCCAGAAATTATATTGTGAAAGTGCCTGTACCTGAACTTACAGCGATGACCGATGATGAAAAAAGTAGTGGCGACAAGACCAAGTTTTAGCCGTTGCTGTCCCACCGTAGCCTTTATTCCGTGGGTACTTTTTTCCATAACGCCTTTCTAAGGCGCAAGGCAAAAACAAGCGGTCTTTCCATATGAGGACAATGTCCTGTTTTCTTCATGCAGAATATTTCCGCGAATGGATTTTCCCTTTTTATCAATTCTATCGAACGATAGGGAAAAATGGCATCCTGTTCCCCCCAGAAAACAAGCAGCCTTAGACTTAGTCCCTTCGTCCTGTCCGCATATGATTTTTTCCTCAGTTCAACGTCTCTGAAAGTTCTGATCCCGGCAAACAAATCGTGCGAAATTTTTTCAAACAATTCAAAATTGTCAATAAACCTTTTTAGGATAAACGGCTTTGCTATCCTGAAATTCAGGGGAACCCTGTAAAAAAGATTCCTGTAAAGTTCATTCAGATCGCTTATGTCCAGGACCTCGAATATGTTTTTGCCTATCATGAAATCATGATAATAAGATTGATATTGCTCCCCGAGGATACCGGCTGGATCAATCAGTGTAAGTGTCTTTATTTTTTGTGAAGTCGTGACAGCAAGCTGTATTGCCACGTATCCGCCAAGCGAGTGGCCGACAATGTTTATTTTGTCAAGGTTTAAATGGTCAATCAATTCAGACAGCCAGATTCCGTAATTTTCAACAGTAAACCTCTCCCTGTTCCATGATGAAGGATTTGAAAAGCCGGGCAGGTCAGGAATGATTAAGTCGAACCCCCACTTCAAGATCAGCGTCGGTAATAAGTAGCTTTCCTTCATGTCGGCAAAGCCATGCAGTATCAGAAGCGGCTCGCCTGTACCGTTTCCAATGCGGAAAAAATCGATTTTTTGGCCGCCCTTTAGCTCAAAGGTAAACTTCTTTGCACCTATGAGCCGGGACAATATGCCAAAATAGAGAGAGACAAGTTTCTCCAAAAACTTGTATCCCAAGGATGAGAAATCATACTCAGCCGCTTGCGAGGACGTCATTTTCACGGGCTTTTGGGTTCCTTTGTTTAATCCATTGTTTTCATTAAAGTTGTTCCATGGAAATTATTTCATTACTTTCATTATATTATCTGGTTCAAATAAATACAAAAGCATGAAGTTATTTTAACCTTCTGCCGCTGAATTATGTATCAAATAAGAAAAAGCGAATGGCAAACTGCAAATTTTCTTCTAAAATATAAATCATTTTGATACTCCACTGTAATTGGAGATGAACACAAGGAGAAAAAATAAGATGCTGCTATTTGATCCTAATCACCTGTTATATGAACCCAACCATATCATACTCGGTTGGGGAGGATGGGGAACTCTGGCGCTTGTAACAGCCGGGATCGCTCAAGGTAAAAACAGAAGCGGTTTGACTTGGTTTTTCCTCGCACTTTTTTTGGGTCCCATCGCTCTCTTTGTGCTTGTCGTTTTTTTTTCATAAGATTGGATACAGACGATAAAATTAAGACACCCGGTCCTTCAGGGCCGGGTTTATCACAAAATGATCAATCCAGATTGACTCCCCAGATATTGCCTCCAAAATTCATGTTCCCCCAGGTAATTACGTAGCCATCATCCCTTATGGCAGCGAATGAGTAGCTGTTCGATACGATATTTCTAACTCCTGTCGCAATAAAGGAAGACACAGGCTCCTGATTGCCGCCAAAGGTCTGGTCGCCCCAGCTGACGACTGATCCGTCATTTTTCAAAGCTGAAAATGCATATTTTGTACCGAAAAGTTTTTTTACTCCGGAAGATATCCTGCTGGCCACCCTGGAACTGTTTCCACCCCATGCCGGCATTCCCCAGGTAACGACAGATCCATCGGTTTTCAGCGCGCTGAATGCACCTTCGTTTGGCCGAATGGAGCCTACGCCTGAAGCAAGCCTTGATTTTACGGATGCTTGATTTCCGCCAAACAAATCCATTCCCCATGAGACGACCGAACCGTCATTCTTCAATGCAGCGAAGGCTCCGCTTGTAGCAAAAACCTTAACAACATCCGAAGAAATTTCGCCTTCCACCTTTTTACTGCTGCCGCCGGTACCAGGATTGCCCCACACTACGACCGAACCGTCTTCTTTAAGTGCGGCAAACGACATTCTGGTTGCAACAATATCCGTGACACCTTGAGTTAATTTGGCAGAAACATTGGTACTGTCTCCACCATAGTCGATATTTCCCCAGGTTACAACAGAACCGTTCTGTCTCAACGCAGCAAATGCCCCATCACTGTTAAACACACGAATTATGCCCGATTTCAAATTTTCAGATACAGATTTGCTGTCCCCTCCGTATGTCCTGTTTCCCCATGTAACCACGGATCCGTTTTCCTTGAGTG
>JADFZC010000357.1 GCA_015232735.1 Oligoflexales bacterium
TGTATACGAGCAAGGCCCACTTAGGTCCATGACGACGATGACGAAATGTCAACAGCCGCTAAAAGAGCCGCATCCAAATAATAATCTGGATCACAAAGATAAAATAATGTAGGAAATGTAAACATCCGATTTTTTAAAGGCACAATCACTTTAACAACAGATAGGGCATATACGACATGAAAAAAAGACAATTCATCCCAATATTTTTATCCGCAAACCCACTGACAAAATAAGTTTGACAGGCCTTGTCTTATGGATCAACTGATGGATATTGACAATATAATCTCCAGGGAAATGCCGCTTGACCGCTTTACGAAAAAAGTATCGGAGATGGCCCCTCTTCTTTTGGGGAAAATACTCCTTCGCCGTCTCCGCGGAGATTGGATAGGCGGCATGATTTGCGAGACGGAGGCCTATAGCCAGGAGGAACCCGCGAGCCATTGCCACCGCGGCCAAAATTCCAGAAATGCCTCCATGTTTGCCGAGCCGGGAACAATATATGTTTATAGATCATACGGCGTTCATTGGTGTCTGAATATAAAATGCGGCGTAAAAGGATATGGCGAGGGCGTGCTGATCCGCGCGCTGAAGCCAATGTTTGGAATTGACCATATGCGGCACCTGCGTCTCATGACGGACCAGGATGAATCCATGCTTTGCAACGGACCTGGAAAACTGTGTCAGGCAATGGGTATAGATGGAAGACTTGACGGGAAGCTTATTGGATCAGGGGAGCTTTTTCTCTTTGAATCGTGTGACAGAAAACCGCCGGTTGTCACGGGGAGAAGGATAGGAATAAGCCGCGGCCTTGATTTAATGTGGCGTTTCGGTCTTAAGCAGCATCCCTGTCTGTCCAGACCGTTCAAAGACTGAATGCGAAAGAGGATCGATTCGATTGGCCGGGATTACACCCCGTTTTGATTTGCATAGGATTGTCGAAGTTTGATCTTATCGATTTTCGAACGGATAACATTAATCAAGCGTTCCTGTGTAACAGGCTTGGGGATATGCCCATCACATCCGGCAAGAAGACACCTATCGATCTCTTCAGGCATGGCATAAGCTGTAAGAGCGATAACGGGACATCCGATCCCTCTTCTTCGAATTTCCTTGGTCGCATCAAGGCCGTCGACTATCGGCATTTGTATGTCCATTAAAATAATATCGTAATCCTTTTCGGATGCCTTGGAAACAGCCTCTCGGCCATCTGAGGTGACATCGACCATAGCCCCCAGCATGGTCAGAAGTTTTGAAGCGATAATCTGATTATCCGGCACATCCTCGGCGAGAAGAATTTTAAGACCGGAAAGACTTTTCCCGATACCAGGCTCCTTTACAGGAACCTTTGGTGTTTTTGACTCAATATTTTCTTCCTCACCAACAAGGGACACGGTAATCTCAAAGATACTTCCCCTGCCTTTCGTGCTGCTTACAAGCTTTACGTCTCCCCCCAGGGCTTGAGCAAGTCTGCGCGACAAAACAAGTCCGAGCCCGGTTCCTCCAAACTTCCTTGTCGTTGACGAGTCGGCCTGTGCAAATGGTTTGAATAACTTTGCGGACTCCTCCAAGGTCAGGCCTATTCCCGTGTCCTTCACTATGATCTGAAGTTTCCTGTCGCCATACAGACCTTTGAAGAGTACATGAATCTCCCCCTTTTCTGTGAATTTGACGGCATTTCCAATAATATTTAAGAGAATCTGTTTGAGCCTTGTCGGGTCGGTGATAATTGTCCTGGGCAGGTCCTTTTCAACATCAAGCCTAAATTTTATTCCCTTTTGCCGGGCTTTGTATTCCATTGTCACAGAGATGTCAAAAACGATTTTCTCCATATCTACAGGAATTTTTTCGATATCCATTTTGCCAGCCTCTATCTTTGAAAGATCAAGAATGTCGTCAATCAATCTCACAAGGATTTCACCGTTGTTAATGATGCGGGAGGCAAAATCCTCCCTGTCCCGTGAGTTGTGATCGAACCTGACAAGAAGCTGGGAAAATCCGATGATGGCATTGAGAGGGGTCCTTATTTCATGACTCATTGTCGATAGAAAGAGGCTTTTTGACCGATTTGCCGCGTCCGCTTCATTTTTTGCCATCATGACTTCTTTTTCAATGATCTTTTGCCGCGTGATATCCTGAGCTATGGCGACAGCGCCAACGATCCGGCCATCTTTCGACTTTACAGGTTCGGAAGAAACAATTATGTAACGCTGTTCCCCTTCAAATCGCCTGAATCTTATAATAATATCTCTCAAGGATTCCCCTCGCAGCGAACGGACGAGAGGCATTGTCTCGAATTTGAACCTTTCACCTGTATTTTCACACCACATCTCAAAAATTTCATTTTCCTTGAGATTGTGAGCCGGAGGATCTCCCCATATTTCGTACGCAATAGAATTGACAAGTTCCATATTGCCATCTGCATCCACGATCCAAAGACCTGCCGGCAAAGAGTCCATGACAGCCTGAAGGCGGCTGTGCTGCCTCTCTATTTGTTCAAGAAGTTTCTCCCTTTCCCTTTCGCTGCTTTTTCGATCGGTGATATCCCGCACGATCCCGAACAGGCCGCTAGCCTTGCCCGACCTGTCATACATCGGTCCCTTCAGGGTCAATAAGGTGGCAAGCCTGCCGGAAGCGTCGGTCAACTCTTCTTCGACAGTCATAATCTCTCCGGATTCCATGACCCTGCGATCAAACGCCATGATCTTTTCGGCCTCGGCTGACTGAAAAAGCTGCAAGTCATCATGTCCGACAACCTCACTTTGACTGCGGGAGGTGAACTCCTCGGCGGCCCTGTTGAAAAGAATATAACGGCCTTTTATGTCTTTGACATAAATTATGTCCGAAGTGCCGTTGACAATGGATTTGAGAAGGGCCTCGCTTTTACTTAGGTTTTCCTCTGCCCGCTTGCGTACGGTGATGTCCAGATTGGTTCCCACCATGCGAATCGCTTTACCGGAATCATCGCGCAAAATCTTGCCTCGGGCTGTCATCCAGCGTATCTCGTCTCCGTAAATATAACGATACTCCCACTCGGCCTCTTCCTGATTTGACTCCATCCACTCCTTGAACATGGCCTCCATTTTAGGAAGATCTTCCGGATATACACACTTGCTCCAGTCTTCATAACGCCCCGTATACTCTCCCGGCTGAAGGCCGAAAATACCCTCCAGTTCCGGTGTCCAAAAAGATTCATTTTTCAAGAGATCCCAATCAAACACGCCAACACGGCCAGCCTTTTGCGCGAGCGACAGGCGTTCATGAGCCTCTTTCAGCTCTTTTTCCCCCTCTAGGCGTTTTGAAATGTCCCGAATTACGGGGAGAAGAAGCGTATTCTTTCCTTTAAAATTGAATGGAACAATGACAATCTCCACCGGAAATACGCTCCCGTCCCTCTTTCTGTGAAGACGAAAGGGGATATTGAGAACTCGTCCTTCCCGAATTGATTTCAGGGTTATTTCCCGTGTCTGTTCAGGCTGAAAAGAAAGATCGGTATGCCGCATCGTCAAAAGCTCATCCAAGCTGTATCCGTAAAGAGAGACAGCGGCCGGATTGGCATCGAGTATTTTGCCGCTCTCACCATCGAGCGGCATCAGGGCATCGGGCAGGATTTCAAAGAGTTTCCTGAACTTCTCTTCACTCTCCCTTATCTTGTCAAACTGTTCCCTTTCAGCAAGCTCGACCGCCTTGCGCCATCTTAATATTTTAAAGCGTTCCATCACGAAACAAAGAAGCAGGTTGGAAATAATGAAAACCGAAAGTTCAATAAATTCGATTGGTTTTTTGACT
>JADFZC010000358.1 GCA_015232735.1 Oligoflexales bacterium
ATGGCGTCATTGCCGATTTTGAGACGACAGAAGCCATGCTGCGCTATTTTATCAAAAAAGCGCATAATCGGCGCACTCTCGTGAAGCCTCGAATCATCATTTGTGTCCCATATGGGATTACAGAAGTTGAGAAAAGGGCTGTACGTGAATCGGCAGAATCCGCCGGCGCTCGAGAGGTTTTCTTGATTGAAGAGCCCATGGCTGCTGCAATCGGCTCTGGAATCCCCGTTTCGGAACCCAGCGGAAATATGATTGTAGATATCGGAGGCGGCACCACGGAAGTTGCCGTAATCTCTCTCGGTGGTATCGTTTATTCCAAGTCCGTTCGTGTCGGGGGAGATAAAATGGATGAAGCCATCGTCAATTATATCAAAAGAAAGTATAACTTACTGATTGGTGAACGCACGGCTGAACAGATTAAGATTGCAATTGGTACAGCCTATCCGGACGACAATGTCAAAACAATGCATGTCAAGGGGCGTGATCTGGTTGTAGGCATTCCAAAAACGGTGGAAGTCTCATCAAAAGAGATCCTTGAGGCAATTTCAGAACTCGTGAATACCATTGTCGAGGCCGTTCGTTTTGCGCTTGAAAAAACACCGCCTGAACTTGCTGCTGATATTGTCGATAACGGAATTGTTCTTGCCGGCGGCGGAGCTCTCATTAAAAACCTGGATATTCTCTTACATGAAGAGACAGGTCTTCCCATTTTGATTGCTGATTCTCCACTCACTGCCGTCGTTCTCGGAAGTGGCAAAGCTCTTGAACAAATCGATATTCTCAGCGGTATGACAAGAAAATGATCATTAGAAGTCATTTAAAAGAAAGATCCCAGCAGGTTCCGGATCTTTTGATGAAAAAGATTGAGTGCATCATCAACAGATGCTCTGAATTCATTATCGATCTTTCGATAACGTTTTTTCACATCGCTCAGGCGTCTGCCAAGATAAGCCTGCATCTCCCTCTTTTGCCGGCCTTGATATTGAACGAATGAATCCATCATACTGTTAAAAATTCTGCATTCATCCTCAATAAACGCTCTAAATTCATCCACCAGGATTTGCTGGCTGGTTACTTTCTGATAATGGTATCCCATGATAGCCAGGCGAATCGCTTCTGCGAAGAGTTTCGGACGATATACAACAACCCTTACCAAAAATTTAAGGTAGGCAGGGCCTTGTCTTGAGAAAAGCTGGATTTTTAACGACTTGAAAAAAGCAACAATGTCCGCCCTTTCAAGATGGCGCGTGCATTGAATATGGCGATTCCAGTTTTTCAGTAGCGTGTAACTCCTTTCAAAATAGTTGCATAGACTGGAATCATAAATGGTACCCAAAACGCGCTTATAGCCTTCAATGAGTGTCTGACGCTCCATCTTGGGAATAAAATTGAGCACAAAAGAGACATTATTGCCGTTAGATTCGCTTATGAGACGTTTTTCCTCCATAAGCCTTTTGTAAAGCTTGGTCCCCTTAAATGCAGTTAATAGTCCAACCATGGCCATGGGTATTCCTGCCTGTTGAATAAACGAAACTTGAGAATCAAATATATTCTCCTTGTCGCTATCCAAACCTATGATAAAGCCAGCTGACACCTCCATCCCGTGTTTTTGGATCTCTCTGACGACATGTAATAAATAATCAGGTTCATCATGTCTTATATTTTGACGCTTGCCAATCTGTCTCAGGCCTTCCGTATCAGGAGTTTCCAAGCCCAAAAAGACCATATCAAATCCAGCATCAGCCATAGCGTCCATCAGTTTTGGATTCTCGGAAAGATCGGCACTGGCTTCCGTAAAAAAGGTAAATGGATACCCCCTTTCTTTCTGCCACTCGATAATCGCGGGCAAAACTTCATGTGTTTTTTTTCGATTACCAATAAAATTGTCATCAACGAAAAAAACAGAGCGACGCCAGCCATGATCATACAAATTTTGGAGTTCGTCGATCACTTGTTCCATGCCTTTTGTTCGAGGGATTCTGCCAAACAGCTTGGTTATGTCGCAAAACTCACAATTAAACGGACAGCCTCGACTAAATTGCAAGGTCATGGAATTGTAGTCGTTCATCTTGATTAGATCATAATTCGGCGGGGGGACGGCAGAAATATCAGGTCTTTTCAGTTTGCCACCATTATCTCTGGGAGGGGTATTCAGATGAACAGCTGTACCTTTTTCAAGGCACATAAGAAAGTGTTCAAAAAACTCTTCGACCTCACCCAGGACAAAATAATCAACTCCGGTAATTTCAGTATAAAATGAGGTGGGATATGGTCCACCGGCAATGATAGGTATTTTTGCAGCTCTTCCTCGCTTGACAACATCTTTGAAAGATTGCTGCTGTACAATCATGGCTGAAAGAAAGAGATAATCGGCCCATTTCAGATGTTGGTCGGTAAGTGGTTCTACGTTCATATCCACAAGCTCCAGTTTGTAATGCTTTGGGAAAAGCGATGCAATCGAGAGCAGGCCAAGCGGGGGCATTAAAGCCTTTATACCGATGAACCCCAGTGCATATGTCCCGCTCCAGTAAGAAGGTGTAAACTTGGGATAAACAAGTAATGCATTTATCACGTGATAGCCTCCTTTTTTTGTCGTTTCTAATGAGAAGCCTGATCCCAAAAATTTTTGGCTAAATATCTGCAAATTAAATCGATATTCATTTATTAAATTTGATGACTCACGATCCATCATGACACTATGGAACCAGGGCACTGTTATAATGAGTTATTGTTTTAAATAATTAAATAGGTAAGAACACTGAAAATAAAGCCTAATACCGAATTCCATTCCATACAAATGTCAGGACACCATCAAAAACCGTGGGCAAACTTTAAGCTGCCTTCATATTCTCGTCCATTTTTGGATACCATTTGCAAAATTGATTACGAAGTTCTCGATTTAGCACCTTAGTACGTGTTTGCAACAAAATTAATCCCCGTTTGAGAAATAGCACTTAGGTGATTGTCGATGAACTCCTTATTGTTCAAGTGAAAAAAGTAATGGCCGGGCTCGTGGTGATAACTCCCTTTTGTCTTGAATCATTTTGGCTTTAGTTGTTTCCTTCAACCCCATCCCGTTGCTACTGCCTACATAATTTCGCCAAGTTGTTGTTTGACCCCGCCAGTGATATTCTCATTCGATGAAAATCCTCTCCACATCATCAGGGAGAAGAAAAATGAAAAACCAAATATTTCTCTCCATCTCACTTTTTTCATCTATTGGTCCTCCCTGCCGGGGCACAGACTTAGAATTGTTTTCCGACCCCCGTTATGAGACGGTGGGAAACGCAGCAGGTTCTGCAAAAATATTCACTGTTGAAAATTCCCAGGCGGACAAACTGAGCGAGATCATTATTATAGCGGAAAAACACCGAAGGTTCCCGGAAACTGTAGGATTTGCCGATTCTCAAATTTTGGTGATCAAGGCGGGAGTGATCGAATGCACATCCGATCCTTCCGCTTATTCGATCGGTAATGTATCCCAGCCGAACGAAAGCTATCCATATGCTCCCGCCCATTGTACACTTTCTTTCAATGATGAATCCATCGCCCTTTCGGACGAAAACTCCGCCATGCTTAATCGGATTCTTCTGGAAAGCGGTAAGGGCAGCACCCTTCAGGCGAGTGACAGCAATATAAAGACAATGCGACTCGTCTACCGGGACATCCGCTGTGAAAGAGGTGTCGCAACATCCCTTGCATGGACATGTTCAATGAGACAGGAGAATGTAAGTTTTTGACACAACAACGTTTCTCACTTGATCTGTCTCCAAAAATATTC
>JADFZC010000359.1 GCA_015232735.1 Oligoflexales bacterium
TAATGAAGCAGAATCAAGAGGAGAAGAAACAGGTTCGAATTCCAATTTACCATCCCATTATAACGAAATGAACTATCTTGAGTTACGATGGTGATTGCCTTTTAACCCTGACGAATCTTGATTAATCTCCAAGCCAGGTATGATAAGGCAGATAATACCATGGACCACCTGAGAAGATTCATACCTTCCACCAGAAAAGAAATGAAAGCAAGAGGATGGGACAGCCTTGATATTCTTCTTGTCTCTGGCGATGCTCATGTGGACCATCCAAGTTTCGGCGTCGTACTCATTGGACGCCTTCTTATGGCAGAAGGCTACCGTGTAGGCCTGATCGCGCAGCCCCTCTGTCCGGGGCTCAGGCGTCCGCGCCTTCATGACTGGTTCAAACGGGAGAGCCAGCATTCTGAAAATGCAGGTTCAATTGAATCTACGGAACCATCATCTAAAATTGTGTCCGAAAAAGAAGCTTTGGAAGACTTTTCAAGACTTGGAAGACCCCGTCTCTTTGCGGGCATCGGCGCAGGGGTCACGGATTCAATGACCAACAACTACACCGCAAACAGGAAAAAACGCTCGGACGACATGTACTCGCCTGGAAACGAAGGAGGTCTGCGGCCCGATTACGCCACATCAGTCTATGCACACCTTATTAAAAAAGCCTTTCCCAACCTGCCAATAGTTGCTGGCGGCATTGAAGCCTCGCTTAGAAGACTCGCCCATTATGATTATTGGAAAAACCGCGTCCTTCCTTCATTAATCATGGATGACGCCATTGACCTGCTAGTATATGGAATGGGCGAGACACAGATTTTGAGAATCGCCCGGGAATTATCACGAAATCCTTTAATGAGCCGTGAAGAACTGATAAGTGCTGCAGGGAACGAGCGCGGCCTCGCCTACATTACTTCAATGACTCACGCAAGAAGCATCGAGCCGAGGCTTACGATCCCGTCCTTCGAAGAGGTTTTAGAGGACAAACGAAAATTCATGAAGGCAGCGTGCTTCATTGAAGGCGAAACCAATCCTTGGAACGCAAAGACGGTTGTCCAGTACCACGGTGAAAACGCCGTCGTAGTGACGCCGCCGCCACAACCACTGGATTCGAAGGAACTGGATAGGTTTTATAATCTTCCCTTCTCAAAGGAACCGCATTATTCCTATCTCGAAGCCGCTAAACATTTTTGCCGAAAGAACGGAATGCAAGAAATTGAAGCAATCCGGCTTTCCAGAATCACAGCCTACGAGATGATTAAAAATTCCATCACAATCAACCGAGGCTGTTACGGAGGTTGCACCTTCTGCGGACTCACTCTTCACCAGGGCCGAAAGTGCAGATCAAGAGCGGAGTCCTCCATCCTTTCCGAAATCAGGAATCTTGCGGCAAAACCCTGGTTCAAGGGCATTATCTCTGATATGGGCGGTCCTACCGCCAACATGTACGGTACACACGAAAAAAACGCCGATCTCTGCCTGAAATGCAGAAAACCCTCATGCCTGCACCCAGTTGCATGCCACAATCTATCCACAAGTCACACTGCCCTGACCAGGCTGCTCAAGGAATCCGTAAAAATTAATGGCATCAGAAAAACGCTTATCGCAAGTGGTGTCAGATTCGATCTCGCGCTTTCTGCCCCTGACGGGATGGAATATCTTCGCGAGCTTGTTTCTCACCACGTCGGAGGGCATTTAAAGATCGCGCCAGAACACGCCGATCCTGATATTCTACGACTTATGAGAAAACCTCAATTTGAAGTGTTTGAAAAGTTTCTAGCAATATTTGAGGAACTTTCAAGAAAGTACGCAAAAGAACAATATCTGGTTCCCTACTTCATCTCAGGCTTTCCAGGATGTGATACAAAAAAGATGGCTGTAGTAACAGACTGGCTTGCAAAAAAGAACTGGAAGCTGCAGCAGGTTCAGGCCTTCATACCGCTTCCCATGACAATCGCCTCGGCGATGTACTGGTGTCAGCTCGATCCTATCACTGGAAAACCGCTTAATGTCCCGAAAGACAGAAAATCAAGATTCATTCAGCAAAACATGCTCCAGCCGAAACGAAAAAGATACCCGTATAAAAGAAAGCGGTAAAAAAAGACGCATAAAAATTCTTTTAGACCATCTCAGTTTGCAGCCTCATCTGGCTTCTTGAAAAAAATGATTCTCGTACAATTGGGACACTGATAAATCTTGTCCCCGCGGATCACAAGATTGAAAAGCTGCGGCGGAATAGCCATGTTGCAACCCTTGCAGCTTCCATTAACCACCTGGGCAAGGGCGATGCCCTGCCTGCACTTTTTGATTCTCTCGTATTGCATAAGGGACTTCTGATCAATATCACCCAGGATGCCGCCACGCTCGGTATTCTTCTGTTCAAGCTCGCGCTCCATTACGCGGTTCTCCTCCTCGATCTTCGCCTTGCTCGCCGCTTTCTGCTCTTCAAGCCTTTCCAGCGCCTCTTTGAGGTTAACCGTCTCTTTCCTGCCTTTTTCAAGGTCCTCCATCAGAAGAAGAATGCTGTTCTCGAACTCTTCGTTGTTTTTCTTCAGCATCTCATTTTCTCGAAGGTAAGCCTGATATTCTTCGTTGCTCTTTATTGAACTTGAACGCTCCAGGTTCCGCTTGTGCCTTTCCTCTCCCAATTCAAGAGCACCCTCAGCCTGACGTTTTTTCTTTTCGATCTCCTTTAGTTCCTCCTGCTTGCGTACAATCTTGTCATTCTCGGCAGTTATCCTTTTTTCAAGCTCCATCAGTTCCTGTGAAGGAAGGTTTTTCTTCCTGACAATTGTATCAATAACCAGATCAACTTCCTGTAACTTGCCAAGCTTAGCCAGTATCTCCTGCACGTTAGCGTCTCCCATTCCTAGCATACCCCTTCCTCAAACGGAGCTTCCTCTTCGCACACATATTCATGTACCGGCTCACCCGGTAACATTTCCCGAAGAAGAGAACCCATTATTCTGACAAAAGGTATTTCCATTGAATTATGTTGAAGAACCACCAGCCCGAGACCAAGATCCCTTGCAAGCTGATAGTCGTAGTACTTCACGTCAGCAGTAACAAGAACATCGGCACCCCTGGAGGCCGCCTCTGAAATAGCCTTGGCCCCGGAGCCAGGAACAACCGCAACCCTTCTAATCGAGCCTTGCGGTTTTTCAGCCCCACCAACCCTGAAACCCTTTATGCTACATGCTCTTGCGGCAACCGTCCGTGCAAACTCCTGAAGAACCCCATACCCATTGGTGCCGCACACTCCATGTTTCCTGACAGAAAAGGAACAATCAAGACTGCCTATGAAACCAAGCGCATATCTTGGATCGCGGTTTTGAAGAGGATAAAGCTCGTAAGCCACTTCTTCGTAAGGATGTACCTTCTTTATAGCAGAAACAGCCTTTTCCGAAAGCGTTGCTGGAATTATCAGCTCAAGCCTGTGCTCGGAGGCATGTTCCAGTTTCCCCTGTACACCCTGCCACGGCCTGGTTCCTTCAAGTGGTATAAAAGTCCCGGTGCCCTCTGTCCTGAAGGAACAGCAGCTGTAGTTCCCGATATACCCGCATCCAGCATCAAAAAGGGCCGAAGCCACCCTGTCGGTGTGCTCGCGCGGCACATATACAACGAGCTTCTGAAGTTCCGCTTGAGCGGAATCAGAAAGACACATCGGGATGACATCCTTGAGCCCCATGTTTGCCACATAATGTTTCCTGAAGCCAACAGGCGAAGAATCAAAATTAGTATGCATGGCATAACACACGCTGCTGTCATGTATCATCTCATATAAAAGC
>JADFZC010000360.1 GCA_015232735.1 Oligoflexales bacterium
TCAGGACACTTCCATTGAAATACTTAATTTTTTAAGACGCCTGATTCAACCGATGGAGATAGCCTCATCCCTTCGTCAGGTTAAAGAGGAGCACCTTCCTGAAGACCAGAGGGAAAAGGTATGGTTCAAAGGAAGCGGAGGGACAGACCTTTTCCTCTGGAAAAATCAGGATCAAAAACTTGAAGCATGGCAATTTTTCCATGGGGACGAATTTGCCGAATGGAGCCAGGCTGAAGGTCTGTTTACCGGAAGGAAGGCCAAGGTGCTTCTATCATCCAATAACACAAGCATGTCGAATCCGGAGGGAGTAACAGTCAGGGACAGTACAATAGACGGCCATTTGAAGCAGTTTTGCCTTGATTTGTTTTCCGCCTTTGATTCCGAATACAAGGAAGAATTGTTGGAAAGCCTTGCCGGATAAAGCCATGGGATTCAGGATTATCGAAAGACACAGAAAAAAAGATGAGAGTCCTCGCGAAGAGGCCCAGCGTGATGAATTGATCAGGAGGGAAGCTGAACGTTTCGGTGCCTTAAGCAAGGGAGACCGGGAGAAAAACACGGAACATTTCATAGAGAAATGTAACTTTATCCACTCCAACCTCAATGAAGCTGAATTTGAACAGCTTCTCAAAAGATTTCAGGAAAGGTTGAAAAACAATCTGACTGATCCATCGGAACTGCCCCAGGAAAAGCTTGAGCCCAGCATCATCCTGGATTTGCTGTGAAGGATCAGCCCCGCCGACGCATGAAAAAAAAGACAAAAAAGAACCAGCCTAATTTAATATTGAAGATGACCGGAATGGCATTTGGAGGAAGAGCTGTCGCCAGAAAGGAAGGAAAAGTCTATTTTGTGGAAAACGCAATCGAAGGGGACGAGGCGGAGATATCAATTGTTAAAGATAAGCCTCAGTACTCTGAAGCGACTGTCGCAAAAATTATCAAGGAAAGCCCGCATCGGATAAAATCACCCTGCATTTATTCCGACATGTGCGGAGGCTGTCCATGGATCTCAGCGGATTATGAAAAACAGAAAGAGTGGAAGGAGGGTTTCGTCAAGGATTCAATACTCAGGATTGGCGGAATTGAGGATTTTCCACAAATTAAATTTTATCCGCCCGACTTGCGTTTTAACTACAGAAACAGGATTCAACTACGGCTTGAAGGAGGGGCAGTCCCAAATCTGGGATATTTTTCGAGATCCACAAGGAGCCTGGTTCCGATCACCGGCTGCAAGGTTGCCCACGACTCCATTAATGACATGATTGCACGGATTGTTAATGAAGGAAGCATAAAAATCCGGGGCAGAATCAAGGCTGAGTTCATAGTTATTCACGACGGCAGACTCATCATTACACTCACCCGCGAGGACAGGCCGTCGAAATCGGATACCGCCATCTTGAAGGAATATTTTGACAAAGACAAAATGGTCGCCCTCTGCTGCACACCTGAAGATGAAAATTCATCCAGGTTCCTTCTGCTCGAAAAGGACCTGGGTATTGAATATTACACCGGCGCTCTCCAGTTTCAACAAATCAACAGCGGCCAGAACCAGCTGTTAAGAAGACTCTGCCTCAACTGGATTTCGAGGCTGAATCCATCGACAGTTCTTGATCTATACTGCGGCAGCGGAAATCTGTCGCTCCCCCTTTCAAAAGCCGGAAGAGAAATAATCGGTGTTGAGGGCAATTCAAAGTCAGTTGAGTGTGCCAGGTTCAATATTGAAAAAAATTCTCTCGAAGGATTTACATTCATATCGGAAAATGTATCGGAATATCTTGACACGGATCACGGGCACTCCGGAAGAAGAACGGCGGTCATTTGCGATCCCCCCAGAAGCGGGATGGGAGAATGCATAGAGCCCTTGATAAAAATGCTTCCAGACAGCATTCTTTACGTAAGCTGCGATCCGGTGACGCTTTCCCGGGATCTTGCCAGGTTATATAAAGGGGGATATGAAATTATTGATCTTAACGTTCTGGATTTCTTTCCCCATACATACCATGTCGAAACTTTTGCGGTACTTTCCAGGAAATGAAAAAGGGAGCCCACAAGAGCTCCCTTCCCATGAAAACAGTAACAAGGGCCTACAGGTTGCTCATCGATGCACTAAGTACTGCTGCATTTTTTTGGATATCTGTAAATCCCCTGGAAATATTTTGTACAGGATCTCTGACAATATCCTGAAGTTGGAAGCATACCAGAGATTTCGGCACCCAGAAAAGGCCCGCCAGTTCCGAAACCACATTTTTGCGTATATCGAGCTTGTGAATCTCTGCTAGCAAATAATTCTTTGGAATTAAAAGGTTGGCCATGAACAAGATCTGTTCTATGGGAAGAATGTCAGGATTCAGCGTGCCAAGCTCAGGAAATCTCTCCCTCTCCCCTTCAAAAATTATCTTTGACAGGTCCTTGACCATGCTGAGACGAACCTGCGCCTTCAATTCGCCCTTCTTGAACTGTATGCAATAGTGTCCGGGTTTTGTTTTCAATATCCTGCTCAGCTTGTCAAGCATCTCTATCGATTGGGTTGAGACGAATGAAAATGAACGCATGACTTCCGGCAAATATAACGGGGGAGTGGAAAAATCGCTCTCCTGAAGGATCCTTCCGACGAACTCGTTCACCCTCTTCCTCGCCGCCAGAACATCCTGCGAAGCCTTGTTTTCATCGTTAAAAAGATTCTTGAACGATTTGGATTCCAGATATTCAAAATACGCCTCGTCAAGGTTCAAAGCGCCGCTTGCCACATCATGAACCAGTGCCGGTTCAACACTCAGCACCTCCGCCAGTTTAGCCAATGAGAATACAGATCGAACACTTTTCTCTCCGCGTTTCCAGTGGCTGCAGTCAGATGGATTGAAGTTCAGGATATTCCCCACCTCCTGATCCCGCACCTTGTCTGATCTTTGATGCGACATTACCTTCTGACAGAACTTAAAAAGCTGTATAGAATTCGGAAATTTTACTGTCCCAGAGCGCTTCATTTACATTCCTCCGACGTCCCAACGACGCTGGTGAAGTTTAATTATGTAAACATTTATTTGGCTTATTACAAATATACCTATCACAACCACTAACTGTCAAGATAACCTCGCTAATTATTTAATTGAAATTTTTAATCAGCGATGCTGCCTATCTTGACGAACCTCCAGACTCCTTGTCACTAGACTGTTCCAGCTATTTCCTATGGTCCCAGCATTGAAAATTTTAAAAGAGAGCCGGTAGACAAAATAAGTCCCATAAACCACAAGAAGGGTTTTCCAGATTCCAATCCTGATCGCTATTTTGAATGGTAACCAATTTAATATTGAGCCTATATCAAATTTTGGGTGATCTATATTTAAAAAAATACCAACAAAGATAAGCATGACGATCATCGTCGAGATGACGACAATAAGATCTGTAATATGGATCAAAATCTTTCGCAGAAGCGACTTTTTTATCAAAAAGTAAGGCAAGGGGGAAACAGCGCTGATTTTTTGAAGGCTGTTTTCCTTTTGTGTCTCTTTAATCAATTTGTGGGGCGCCGCGTTTATTTTTTCATTCAGGGAAACAATTTTTTTACCTGGAAATGAAGGGACCAGCCTGCCGAAACCAAATCCTGGAGATGCAGGCGCAAAATCCTCTATTTTGAGATTCGCTGCGAGCTTTGCTATCTCTTCCGCAAGGGATTTGTCCGGTGGACAGTAACTCATAACCAAAATCCTGTCGGCAGAAAACCAACCCTAAACAAACCTAGAATCAAAAAAAACAGGATCAAGGTTTATCCAAAAAA
>JADFZC010000361.1 GCA_015232735.1 Oligoflexales bacterium
AGGCAGCTATCTAGTAAGTATATGAGAGAGTGTGGATAGTCTGAGTTTTCGGTTTTCTCACCCAATATATGCATATTTAGTTTAAATCGTGACGTTTTTGGGCGTTATTTTGGGGGAAATATTGTATAATATGCTGATTTATCAGGCTAGCTTCAAGTATTGATTCCCAGTGCATCGTCTTTTTTGTGAACAAAAAAGACGGCAAGCCTTACCTAAGCCTCAGGCAAATCGAATGCTCGTGCCCGCCTGCAGTTCCCATCCTGCCATTATTTTTGAAGTTGCAGACCCTATCAACTTCGTTTTCATGAACCATTTTATAAGTCAAAAGCAGAAACTCGAAATCAAAAAGATCAACGTTTAATGTGTTGTATCAACGCCCCCTTTTTGGCTTTAGTCGTTTCGTTTTCGGATTCTTGTTTAATCTTTTAAACCAAAGCATAACCTTTTGGCATCGGATTAAGGTCCGGTTTTTGCATAATATGTTGCAGCTGAGTTGTGACAAAAGTGGAGGTCTGCGCATAAAAGGTTTTATTTAACTCTCGAACAAGCAATTTGATAAAATCTGTGTGATATGCTCTGCATTTGAGTCAAATCGATGACCGATATTTTGGGAGAATTTTTTATGATATTGAAAAATATGGGGTATGCGGGCATTCTGATATTCACTCTGATACTTTCTTTTTGCACGCCGAAAACAAACCCTATGGTTCCTGGACCTATTGGTGAAGATCCAAACAAGAAAAAGGAAGAGCCCGGGAAAGGAGGAGGAGCGGGATCCGCTGAACAGGAGGATGAGCCTCCCAAGGTTCCCACGACCACTCCGACAACTCCGGCGACAGTCTCTGTGTCAGTCACTTTAGACCTTTCACGCAATGGATCGGCTACATCGCTCAAATTCAATCAGGCGGACCTGACGATAACCTGCATAGAGTGCAAGGAAGGCGGAAAAAACAAAAAGATAGTGGAGTTAAGCAAATCCGATCTTAAAGTGGAGAGTGAAATCTCCTCGCTTGACGGCGATATCAACAAAACCTCTTTTTTTGAAGGAGATAAGATTTCCATTAATCTTCAGCTTTATTTCAAGGACGCCAAAGGCTCCAAACTTCTGGACGGTTCATGCGAAGGTTCCAGCGAGGGATGCAGCGGGTATGCCTACACTATTGCCGGCACTGATGGTGTATTCAGAGCTCCAATAATATTGAAGTCCTCGGTTCCGGCGCAAACGCCGACAGTTCAGCCTGCTCCTACTGCGACATCGACGCCCACGGCGACGGTTCAGCCAGCTCCCACTACTGCGCCGACTACTGCGCCGACTACTGCACCGCCGCCAACATCATCTCCAAATTGCAAGCCATATAACAACGATGCTCTGACCTGTGAAGGTGTAGGTGTTGGGGCGACGGAAATCTGTAAATGGGGTCAAAGGTGGCGCTGTACGAATGGATGTGCCCAGTGGGTAAGCATATGTTATTAGTACCCTGAACGCGATCTTATGCCTGCGCCTTTTGATGTCAATGTAATCCTCCAGTATTCTTGCCAATATGGTTAAAATTTGAAATTTTGCTAAAGAGTCCTCCAAATTTGTCGAAACCATCCATGGCCCGGTCTTTAAAAAAAAGGTTGCCGGGGGCCGGGGCGCCATTTTACTGGAGGAAACGAAATTGAGTACCATTGGAACAATTCACACCCTTCCCATGCCGTTTTCAAACTATTTTACGGCATATGATGAATACAGAAACGTACGGACAGTATCCGTAAGCGAGCTGCCGGACAATGACCCGGATCCCGGGGATGACTATGCCTATCACGTCAAATTTTTCTCCTCAGGGGCAATGACAATGGAATACGATCCCGGGGATGATTGAAATGGGAGATCAAATTTTTTTGTTGGAAATGATATGACTAATAACATGCTGAAAAACATTTTCTTTGTCCTTGTCATCTCGGGATGCCTTTCAAAGGCTCAGGTGGCTTTTGCGGCGGGCCAGGAAGAGAGTTATGAATCGGGTCAGAAGAAGCAGACCAAAAAAGGCAAGGCGCCGAAAAAGAATGAAAAGGCTGCAGCGCAGCCTCTTCAGCAGAAAACGGAGCCCCATTTTGATTTGGGAATTGGTTTTGGACTTTTCAGCTTTTACCTTCCCCAGCCAACAATCGAGGCGTCATATCTTTACAACAGACTGTTTGAGATTGGCATCGAGGCGGGTTACATGAGCCTCCCGATAAAGCAGTTTTCAGGCACAAGCAGTTATCAGGGCATAGATTTGAAATATTTTCCATTAAAGAGCTCGTTTTTTTTAGGGATGTCTTATGGGACAAGGGATTTGACAATCATAACCGACGATGAGACAAGTGTTACTATAGATAATGCGGGTGAAGTTTCGCATTTCAATTCAATTGTAAGGTGGACGCGCAAAACGTCTCAGACTCTGACGTCGCCCAAGGTCGGATGGCATAAGATTTGGGATAGCGGCAGCAGTTTCGTATTCAGTTTCGGTGCGATTATCCCGAAAGAAAACAAATTTGAAATATCCTCCAGTCCTTCAAAAATTGAAGGGGTCACTGATGAAGATTATGAGTCTGAAAAACAAAAGAAGTCTGATGATGTAAGAAAAATTGCCGGGTCGGTATCCCCCCTTATTGAACTAAAATACATATGGCTGTTTCACGCCTTTTGATTTCTTTCGGTACTAACCGGATATCCCGCCCGGAAGCCGGAAAGATTGAACTTTACCTGGTCAAAAAATAAATGTAAAACTACACGAAACCATCCCTAAAGAACTGCAAAAGTGGAAGAGAGGAATAACACTTATGTTTTTAACAGTTTCCCCCATTGGAAAGGAACCTTTTACACTTAATTTTAGCCAGGTTGAAAGCATAAGGTACAATTCCAGAAAAAGGCTCACTGAAATAGTTCTTTATCCTGTCGCGACAGGCCGTGCCGGCAGGAGGTATTTTGTAAAAGAGAGTCTGCACGATATCCACAGGATGTTGGAATCCGTAGGAAAATATGAGTCGTATTCAGTCGGTACACCCAGACCGGTAGATGCCGCGCCGCAAAACTGTCCGGTTCAGACTCAAAAAGGGAAGCCGGTTTCAGACGATGAAACTTCGGTGGCCAGCGTGCGGTATGCAGATTTTTGCCTCGAAATTCGTCTGGATGAGAAGGAAAATACAATAAGACCCTTTTTAAAATCGCCGATTGAAGCAAGGTATTTAGCCGACCCCATCGAAGCTAGCGCGAAAAATCTCGCTTCGCTTTTGCTGGATATGGGGAGGATGATGGCTGACAATGTTCTGACATACGGTGATACAGATGATAAGGATCATTATATCAGGTATTTGAATGACGGCGACGTTATTTCAGGGGAAAAATTGAAGCATGTCAGACATCACAAAGGCGATCTGACCTTATAAATATTGATTTTTGAAAAATAAATGCCTTACCCTGGAAGCTGATACACTAAAAAAACAACAACCAGAGCAAGACTGGTTTAATGGGACTTGATACTGCATGCAATGATTGCGCCAAAAATCACGGCAAGAAAATCAGTCAATTGGAAATCTCTTAATGTGCAGACTTATTACGGGAATATTTTTTTGATCATACTTTATCCGGATGTCGTTTTTTTCCCGTAGGCTATTTTCAGCGCGTCGGAAAAATATGAGATAAAATGGATTTTTATCCCATTTTTCAGATATGGGGGGAGTTCCTCGAACTCTTTTTTATTATCGATCGGAGAGTTGACCTCCTTTTTCTTTACCCTTTTTGCAG
>JADFZC010000024.1 GCA_015232735.1 Oligoflexales bacterium
CATATAAAGTAGACATTCTTGCATACTTTTTAGATTTGCTAAGTTTGCCTAATACAGAATTCAACGATTCGGAATCGCCAAAACCAGAGATATGGGTATCATACGATTTTATTCAAGGTGAAAAGGGAATTCTGCATATTAAAAGCAAATCCGTTTTCAATTCCAAAATAGACTGGCATTTTGATCATGGCAAAGAAATAAGCAAATTTAAAACTTCAAAATTCTATAAGCTTGGTACGGTTATTTTTATGGCAAATGACAGATCTTCTCTTGAATCTATGTTAGCCATGTTGATAAATGATGAAAAAAATATCTATCAAATAGAAACAGAAAAATCGATTCCTGAAAGTGAGAATCAAAGGAAAAACAATTTTTTCGATTTTTTGAAATTGAGGCAGGAAACAAATAGAATATTCTCTATTATTTCTGTTATATTGACTCTTGTCGTTTCTGGAAGCCTGGGATCTTATCTTTGCCAGAATCATATAAATCAAGCAAAGTTTTTAGGTTCAATATTAAGCAAGACCATAAGCTATAATATAGCCAATGGCGAGGTCTATCTTGTTGCCAATATCGTAAATAATTTCGAGGCTCAAAAATGGTTCAGCAAGATTGTGGTGACAGATAAAAAGTACAGGGTAATCTATTCAAAAAAGTCCGAGGGTGTTCCAAGTAATTTTTATCAAGAATCTGTTAATCCTTCTGACTTCCAATCTAGTTTGGATATCACTTTAAATGGGATAAAGGTAGGGCATCTTCTTTTCGATATCAAGTATGAAAACATATTATTGATGTACTTTTTTACCTTCGCGGCTGCAGCCCTGCTGATATTTATGTTACATAATGTTTTGATGAAATATGTTTTTAAGAGATATGTGAATAAGGCGAATGATGATATATCTGCTTTAGTTGAAATATTGGGGAAAATAAAAAATGACCTTCAAAAGTTAAAGGATCAAAGCGAAAATCTTTCGCTTGAATCTTACCAGCAATTTTTTGAGGAGAATCACTCTGAGGTAGAGGCCATAAAGGACATGGAAAGCAGTATCTATAATATGATACTCTTGATCCGAGATGTCCGAAACCAAATTGATGAGAAGAAAAGGCTTTCAGATTTATTGCTGGAATCAACACAAAATTTACAAGAATCAAAAGTAAATATGAAAGTAATGGAAGCTCTGGCACAGTTAACGAAAATTCTGGCACATGATGTTAGAAAACCTTTTTCTATGGTGAAGATGACTCTTGATTTGATGGATTCAAATGTTTTTAAAGAGGAGCCAGAACAGCTGGAAGCTGCAAAAGTATCTATAAGGAAGGCGTTGGAGAATGTTAATGCAATGATAAATGATATAATGGATTATTCCCGAGTTATTGACCTGGAAACAAAACCAGGTTCATTATTGAGTGTTATAGACTTTTCTATTAGACAAACGGGATCCAAATATTCAGATTATGATATTCATTTCAGATACGATTTTAATCATAAAAATAAGGCATTAATTGATGAACAACGCTTGGTTCGAGTTTTTGACAATATTATTGGGAACGGACTGGAAGCGATAATTGATATCGGAAAGTCAAGGACTGGAACTATCGAAATATCTACTCATGAGTCAACAGAGAAAGATAAGATAATAATTATCATTGGTAATGATGGTCCTCCTTTCAAAGAATCGGATATTCCACATCTCTTTGATTCCTTTTTCACAAAAGGGAAATCAAAAGGGACTGGCTTGGGTTTGGCATCTGCTAACAAAATAATTAATTTGCACAAAGGTGACATATTCGCAAGGAATCGAAACGGTGATAAGGGAGTCGAGTTTGTTATAACAATTCTCTCATCTGATGAAATTGAAGTTTTTAATGCCAATAGTCTTCCAAAAAATACTAAACAATTAAATACGATAAAGAAAATAGGCCCAGAACAAAATGCCTTGGAGGAAGTGGCTTCAAATCATCTTTCAATTGAATCTTATGAAAGAAAGCTCATTGAATACTGTAGAAAAGGAAACTGCTTTCTTAATATTGCTATTTTGGATGATGAAACCTTATATAGAAATGCATTAAAAGGATTATTGGAGAAAACAAAAGAATTAAATTCTTATTTGAATATAGATTTCTTTGAATCTTCTCTGTCTTTTATCTCGTGCTATCCTAAAAAATTGTATGATTTTCTAATCTGTGATGTCGATCTTGGAAAGGATTCCATGAATGGTTACGAAACTGTCAGATGGTTAAGAGAGAATGGATATCAGGGGGATATATGTATCCATTCCAACCGAAGCTTACCTGAAGATTATAGCCGTTCTGTCGAGGTTGGTGCTCAAGCTTTTATCTCAAAGCCCATGTCAAGGCTTCATTTACTCAAATTTTTGGTAACTTCTATAGATTCAAAAAAGGAAAGTATTTCTATTGATCGTAATAATTACAAAGAAGAGGAGGTTACTATAACAGAAAAACCTACCATAGCATACATTGAAGACGATGATATATTCAGAACACACTTCAAAAGGACAATGAAAGACGCTGATGTCATTACCTTTGAAACACCTGAAATCTTTTTAGGAAAAATTGGGAATGACAAAAATCTCTTTGATACACTTGATGCTGTGTTTATAGATCAAAACTATGATTCCTATTCCGATATTAAGGGGATTCATTTAGGTGAAAAATTGAAGAGACTTTGTTTTAAAGGGAAAGTAATCCTATTTTCAAATGAAGAATTTTTGGCATCGGAACTGAAAGGCAAGGTGGATTTAGCCATTCAAAAGGAATTTTTGTCATGGAAAGAAATAAAGAGGCGATTTCCAGAATTAGTCATTTCAGTTGCAGATAATGGGGATAATTCAGATAAGCATAACGATGGTTTGTTTGATGATCGTCCTGGAGATGTCAGAAAGAAACATCATGATATAAAAAGTTGTTTAAACATAATTGAAATATCAGCATCAGCCCTAAGGAAAGCAAAAGCTCATGAGATTGATGGATATCTGGAATATCTAGACGATGCCGCAAAAAAATTGAAAATCTATTTTCCTGAAAATTTATTAAACCCAATAGCAGCTAATATTTTAAAATTAAAAAATGTTAAATATAGTAACAGATTAGACAATAGCAACGGGATCGAAGAACTTGTTTTTAAACTGATTTCATCTGCGGAAGATTTGAAGGATTTTCACAATCAGGAAATATGGATGAGAAATTAGTGCAAGTCAAATAGGTGTCAGCTGTCAAAAAAAGCCTATCCTACTGAATTATTTATAACTTTTTGGAGTTTCTGGTCTGGTGACAAGATTCGCTCCTACGGTTTAATCGATCGGACATACTGCCTGTTTTCCAAATTCAAAGTTTCATACATTATCAACCCACTCTGAAACAGCCTTCTTATATTCAGGTGAAAGATTACACCGAATGTAATCAAAAAGCTCAAACAAAGATGTAGTGAAGTGCTTACAGTAAGAGGGATTCACACCAAAATACTTCAAGCAGCCAAAGATCACTTTTTCGCGCATCCTTTCTAACTCATCATATTTTACCAGACAATGCGATTCATCATATTCATTCAGGGAAGTATACTCCCTAAATAACAGATTTCCCCCCTCATCAATACCAGCCGCATTTTCAATATCATTGATTGGCCAGAAATCCATTAGAGACGATTCCAATGAGATCAGCCATTCACTGCACTCTACGATATGAGCCAGAAAAATAACTTCAATATTTGATAACAGTTTTTTGTCTTCCTCAGATAGTCCATTTAATCTCTTTGCCAGACTCTTTATTTCTTCAGGTAGCTGATCACAATTATCAATCTCTTCATCTTTCATTTTTGCCGTATTTATTTCTTTTTCAAATTCTATCATAAATATCACCTCCTATTTTTCACATTCCTCAAAGCCAGATTTTTCTCACCACACTCCCCACACCGTCTTTTTAAGACTATCTTCAAAAGGTTCAAATTATATATCCTCCTTAAAGCATATCTTATCGCCAATCGAACCGACATCTGGGGTCAAAATGATATAATGCTGTTTTTATTGCCACTACCATTACTGTCTTTCTTGTTTGCAGCTTCACTTTACATCCGTATTTCCAGCTATTGAACTGGTTTCGCCATGCTCTCTTTTCAGATCTTTCGTGTCTTTCGACCAGTTATCCAGTCGATAGTGCCGGCTTTCAGCATTCTGAGGAATTTAAAAAAGGTAAGATATTCCCAAATATTAAGTGCTTTAAAGGTCTCCCTGCTCATTTTAATGTCGTGCGCGTAATATGCTGCAAGAAAGAGTTTTGAGTGACTTCTAAGGTCTTGCAGTTTACTGCGCAAGCCGTCTTTGAATAATTGCTTACGCTGTTCCAAGGTGGCAATCTCCTCTTCAGATTTCGCGATATCGTTGGTTTTGGCAATGGCAGCGAACTCCTCCAAGGCCTGCGTTAACATGCAGAGTGACTGACGGTAGAAATCATCACATCCTTCCGGATCTATCGAAAGTGTTGGGGGGATCTGGGGAACATCAAAATTGTAGGCTTCGCTTAGGTCATGCAAATCAGCAGCGAAATCCGTGAAGAACAAATCCAAGGCATCTTTGAAACTTTTCCTCTTATCATACCTGGACTGTTCAAAGTTGAAGCCCTGCACAGATTTGGCCAGTGCCAATTGTCTAACTTTTATCATTTTCAAAGATGATGGCATTTGTTTGTCTCCCATAATATTTCTGGGCTGGATTCACCCCCTGACTACAATGTGTTTATCGGTATGCCGTGTGACATATGAGGTCATTGTCTCAATGATGTTCGATTTTAGTGTGAGTACTGAGTCAATGCAGTTCGGTACAAAAATATATCAGATAATTCTCCAATGTAAGGCGTGGATTGGAGAATTATCTGGTAATTGCTGAAGAAGCTCCTGTGACCTCAGCTGTCATGATCATTTGCGATGATGTCACGAAATTGCTGGTGAAGATCAAGTGAATTAATAAAATTTGAGAATTAGGAATAAAAATGAGTCACAAGTCGGCCTATCTCTTAATTCGCTTCGTTTCTTGAATGTAATGATGAGCTGTACCGGAGACAGAGGTTGAATATCAAATTTGAAGAAATCATAAGGTTTGGGATATTAATCAATGTCATTTTATCCACGTAATTTTGGCAACATGAACATGCCATGCATTCATTTGAAAAATATTTTTTTTAAAAAAAATAGGAGATCCTACTAGAAACTGGAAGATCCACCAGAACCCGGACTAATGTCCTTCCCTCAAAAAATTGAAATGTTATTTTCAATAAAGACATCATATTGAAAATATTCATTTTTGTTTTTTTCTAAACCACCATCTGAAAATGGCATCTGAATTGCATTATAGACTCTATTCCGACGTGATCTATTGAGATCAGAGATCACCTAATTTAAACCGTGTCCTTTAGTGAGATCAAAATTGTTTGGTTTCAATTTTTCAGGAGCACAATGATTTAGTTTTTAATGGAGTTTAAAATGTTAAGTAAGAAAAGTTTAGTTATGGTTGCAGGATTGATTTTGTCAACAGGTTCCTTGTCTTTTGCGGAACAAAGGGTTGTTGATAGCATTAGATCCAGTATCCCCGCCATTTCAAGTACGTCAGATCTACACTCAACAATCAGCATACTTGAGGCAAATCAAAATTTGCTATCCGCTGAAACCGTATATGAAGTTCAAAGATTAGCATCAGCAAAAATTTTTAAGAATTTTGATGTTTCCATAGCAAGATCAGCAATGATGATTTGATGATTGAAGATCAATGTTTTGAGTTATCAACATCCCTCTCAATCATTATGGGGGATGTTGGGCTTATTTAGTTTAACATCGATACTTGCTTTTAAAATTGTATTAATTGATAGATTGAAAGACCATAAAAAAGTGTATTAAAGGAACTTAAAAATTTCTTTTTAGTGGAAATTGAAAAAATGAGAAATTTGCTTAAAGAAAATATGTCCTATTTAAACGAAATTCTTTCAAAGGATGTCGATATTGCTTTTATTGTTCCCCCTTTTACACTATTGCAGTCTCCCAACCTTGGTCTCCATAATTTACAATTAATTTCTGAGCAATCCGGATACCGAGTCCAGATTATCTACCTTGATATGCTTTTCGCAAAATTCATTGGTTTTGATATATATCGACATATCGCTAATCAACTCATGTCGCCATACTTGCAGATCGGAGAGAGAATTTTTTCCTCTTCCGGATTCGATTTGCCATTATTGGGGAATAATGCTGATAAAATAATAGGTTACCTTGAAACAGGTGAAATTAAGATGGATAAAGAGGAACTCTTTTCCATGCTGAAGGAAATCGCAAAAAAGGCGATCGATTGGTCTGATCAGGTAGCTGATATTATGGCGAAAATGAATTATAAGATTATCGGACTGTCTTCTGGACACCAACAGACCTCAGCAAGCATCTCCCTCATAAAAAGAATTAAAAAAATCTCTCCAGAGACAATTACAGTGATAGGAGGATCTAATTGTGACGGAGAAATGTCTGGCGGCATGACATCACTTTGTGATGAGATTGACTATGTCTTTACAGGCGAAAGTGAGTTTTCATGGAGCGATTTTTTAGACAAATTAAAAAGTAATGTTCTACCAAAGAAAAAAATAATAAAAGCCTCTAACACAGTTCCTATTGATAAGATCTCTCTTCCAAATTTTGATAATTTTTTCACACAAGCGCAAATATTGTTGGACGAACATTCTCTAAACTCCCTATGGATGCTGTACGAGTCGAGCAGAGGTTGTTGGTGGCGGGTTGCAAAGGGATGTTCATTTTGTGGAATAGACGGAACTAATATAGAATATAGATATAAATCAGCATCAAAGGTTCTTAATGAATTAAACCAAATAACTATGAAATACCCCACAAGGCGCATTAGGATAGTTGATACTCTAATGCCCCGGGAATATTTCAAATCTTTATTACCGAAATTTGATAATGTACTCGCAGAAAATTCCTATTTTTATGAACAGAGAGCCGACCTGACACTTGATCAAATGCTCATTTTAAAAAATTCAGGAATTGACTTTTTACAAATAGGAATTGAATCTCTCAATACCTCATTATTGGATCGTCTGAACAAAGGAATCTCAGCAGAACAGAATATAAAAATTCTGAGATTCGCACAGATGAGCGCTTGTGTGATCGGGTGGAATCTTTTATGCGAAATCCCGGGCGATAGGGACGAAGAATGGGAATCTGTTTTGGACCTTTTACCCCTTATTAGGCATCTTACTCCTCCAAAATATTTGAGACCCGTAGAAGTGGTTAGATTTAGTCACTATTTTAACAAACCAAAGCTATATGATATTACCGACATGACACACTTTGAGGTCTATAATGATATTTTTCCATCATACTCTGACAGGAAAAATCTCTCCTGGCTTTTCACGGCAAAATATGAAAGTGCATCAAGAAAAAATAAGCTTCTTATGAAACAGGTATTGGAAGAGGTCGAAAAATGGAAGGAGTTATGGCTCGGCAGCGATGAAAAACACCCTGTCTTGGAAATCATGAAAATAAATGACCACTACGTTCTGCTTGATACCCGCTGTATCGAAGGGACAACCGATGTGCAAATAATAAGTAAAAGCCAAGCAAAGGCGGCACTTTTCGGCATTGGCGATGAATTGGCACTGCGGTGGGCTATCAACAGTAAGGTCATCGTAGAAATTGATTCTTCCTTTGTTCCGCTTGCTGTTTGCAATATCCAAGAATATCGAGCGCTTGCAAGCGCAGAGGAAACAAAATTATGAATCTGTATGATTTAGGCATCAATGTAACGAGACAATGCAATATGAATTGTCCGCATTGCTTCTATAGCAGTTTATCAAAAAAAGATAGCTCATCTAATAATCAGAAAATTGAAATATCTATATCTGAAATCGAGGTTAAACTCTCTGATTCCAATCTGAGATATGTTTATATATGTGGAGGAGAACCTTTTTGCAGAAAAGATTTGAGAGATGTTATCGAGTATTTTGAAGGGAAATCTTCGAAGGTACTTATAGCTACGAACGGATCCCTGATAGATGACGAGTGGTTGGAATATCTTGCAAAAGCGAATGTTACCCTTTTATGGAGCGTCAAACGGCATTATGCTGAATCCATTAGTAGGATTAAAAGAGCCCTTTCTTTGGGTGTTGATGTTCACGTATATCATGTACTTGACGATTACAGTCCTGAAGTTTTATCTGCTATCGTCTACGAGATTCCTGATGTCAACAGAGTTAGGTTGCTATTCAAAACCGGATCATCTAAAAAGCATATTAAAATATTTGATTTTTGTGAATGGTTTCGACTGGTAGATAAAGCAATGGGAATACTGAGGCCAATTGAATCAAAATGCGAAGTTGAAATCGGATATTTACCGAATGAACATACGATCACCAAGGATAGAAGAGGTGCTGTTGATCGCCTATTTATGGATGTAGATGGACTTTTTTATCCTTGTCCATTGCTGGTGGAAAATGGGAATGGTAAAGAGAATATTTCATTAGAAAAATGCTGTATAGAAAAATGTCCGGCATTAAATCAAAAAGTCAAGAAACCTGAGCAGTACAGCCTTGTCTGCCCATTCGTTCTAATGGGTTTGAAAGAGCTAAAGGAATATTTGCCGGGCATTTATTACGAAAATAATATGGAGAAATAGAAATGATAATTAGATTCGCAAAATTAAGCGATGCCGATATGCTTCGAGCCATGTATGAAAATCTGCTTGCCGAAAAGTTGCCCTATATTCTTCAAAATCCTGTTCCAACATTCGAGATGCAAAAAAAGTTTTTAAGGACTTTTGACGGCATAAGTAGCATTATGCTGGTTTCAGAAGAGGATGGGATATTAACTGGTATGTGTACAGTGCGAAAACAAATGCATCAACAACTTAGCCACAATTGTGAGCTTTCAATGTCAGTATCAAAACAGCACCGTGGTAAAGGTGTTGGTTCAAAGTTGCTTTTGGAAGCTGAAAAATGGGCAGTAGCCAACAACATAAGAAGAATGGAATTATCTGTTATTCAGGATAATCCGGCATTCAAATTGTACAAAAGATTTGGATTTTCATTGGAGGCAGAAAAGAAGGATCGCTTGAAAATTGATGGAGAGAAATATTTGAATATAATCGAAATGGTCAAGCTGATAAGTCATTCTTAGAGGTCGATTTTGTCATCACTGTAGACGGTACAGTTATTCCTCTTGAAGTCAAATCAGGCTGCGGAGGCAAAATGAAAAGCCTTCATATTTTTTTGGATGAGAAAAAGATAAAAAGAGGGATTAAACTGTCAGAGGAAAACTTTTCCGTTTCTGACAGGATTATCAGGATTCCTCTCTATGCGGCAGAATTGATCTGGGCAAAAGTTTGAGTTTTGTTTTTTAATGCAACAGAACCCTATTTTTTAGGGACTGGCATTTTGGATAGGCACAACATTACTATCAATAAGATCAGCTATCGTTCCGCCTCAAACACAGAAGCCATCTGATCAATTTCGGCTGATTTTATCCCGACCTTCTTTGCCAATGGCCGCCAACCCTTCCTCACTGCAAGCAGTTGCTGGATAATTTGGTCAGCATCCGTTTTTTCTATCTGAAAATAAGGAGCGACAGATCGAGCCAAATCAAGATCCAGGGAATTGTCATTTTCATCGATGGAAAGAGTCAATCCCCCTGAACCCTGGACAGGATTGACATCAAATGCCGGCGAAAGAGTCCATCCGTTCTTAGCGAAATCATACAAGAAGCCGTGGTTGCGAAGATGGTCATCGGCATTGGAGACGATTATGGAAAAGACGATTCGCCGCCAAAGCTCATGAAGCTGTGCTTTTGGAGTCGTACATTGTGAAATAATAACTTCAGCAATATCCAGATAGCTCGATTCATGGCTATCTCCGTCCCGTTTTCCGAGCAAGGTCAAGGCTGATGCATAAGCATAGCGTATGTTGCTACCCCATCTATCAAAACGCCTCGTAAGGAAAGTATGATGCTTTGACCCAAGTTTCACTGCTTTGGATTCAGAGACAGAGATTCCTGCTGCTCTTGCCAGGGACGCTGTGACTTCCTCCCAGCCCCCAACATCGATGTCATCGCTTGCGCTCGGGAATTTTGCAATCCAGAGCGATCCGGAAGGATCCAGAACGTTGGCTTTAGGACGAGCCCCTCCGAGGGAACCACCAGGTCTGAGCAGTATTGCCAATGCTTCCTCTACTTTTGCAGAATCACCATGTTCGAGCAGCATCGATGCGTGTTCAAGTTTTCTTAAATCCGTAATGGGTGGGGCAGGGCTTTCTCTATCATCTTCAAGGAACGGTCCGCTCAACTCTCTTTTGAATCGCAGTGCCCCCATTCGACCCGAATCGTCAACCCCCAGCAAAAAATCAAGCTCCATGAGGGGGCGTTCGGGGCGCTCTTCTCTCCGTGCCATGACCTTTTCACGACGCGACATCAATCGACGCCCCCATCTATCCGGTGCCGCATCAGAAAATATACCAAATAGTGTTCTCCTTGATTGAGGAAAACTTTTTCCATGAACCAGAGGTAAATCGGGATCAAGTCGTGGAATATTCTTTTTCTTTAACCAGCTCGTATCAAATTCAAACGAAAAGCTTTCTTTCCCCTTGAGGTAGCCCGCGGACAGGAGTCCCATGAGCTGAGGCTGTTCCAACGGATACCAGGACGCATATACGAGTACATCAACCTTCATCTTCACCCTCTTTTAGTGCCTGAAAGCGTATCAATGTCCTGAAGCCTTCGCCCCTGGGGATCAGCTGCAGCCAGTTGCGTCAAATCTTCCGCAAGACCTAGAGCAAATAGGACTGCAGCATAATGTCCCATGGATACACTTGCGGAACCTTTCTCAATGGCGACCAAAGTTCCTCTTGCGATACCGGCTCTTTCTGCAAGATTTTCAGTTGTCCAGTGACGACGCTTTCGCGCTAAGCGGATATTTTCACCCGTAGTTTTAAGGATGCGCATGACCTTTGGGAAAAGGACGGCTTTGCTCTTTCCATTGTTTGCCATTTTCAACAATTTCTGCCATTTTTGTTTAATTTAGTGAACAATACTACTATCCTTTAAGCCTATCACATAAAAATAGATCTGTAAAGAGCCTTCCTGTTCATTAAATTGATCATTATTTTATTATATGTTCAATTTAATGAACATAATATGTGGTGAAAATGGGGCACCTGGCAGCAAGATGATGGCGGTGAGCTTACGATGTTGGAATCTGTGCAGCATCGCTTCGCTAACTTCAGGCCTTTTTTGACAAATTGTTATCAGTACATTCAATGTCATCATAATTTTTATGGTCTTTCACTTTCCTATTTTCTGTAGTATGGAGATATTTTTAGTCATCCTGGGGATATGAAGTTGAAAGAAAAAATCTTTTAAAGGAGAGATGCAATGCCTCTTGGTCTTTTGCCGGGCGGACATTTATTTATAAAATCCCCTCTTTTTGGCTCTGAAGATAGGGGAGGCAATGAGCCTTTACAGGAAAGCCTGGAGAAGATCCTAAAAGAGAAACGCCAGGGTGAAGCACTTCTCGAACTGAGTAAAGTCGATCCATCCCTTGCTTCTATCGATCCGACTGTTTACTACTGGCGACAATTTGCAGTCCAGTTTTTGAATCATACCTTTATCGGCGAATGGCTTGATCTGCCTCCTGCCGAAGCCGACATTCCCCCACCAGAATCTCTCATCGCCGATATCACCGATGGAGCTCCTCCCATGCCGGGTGGAGAGTATCTTAACAGTGAGCTACTTACGCTTCTATGGCAGGAGATGATAACTGACCTTGGTAATAAGAGCACAAGTCCGGACGAGACACTTCGCCAGCTCATGGAACGGGAATTTGCTGCATGGTCTCATATCGGCCGCCTTTTTTTTCATCTGGCTGAAAATAAAAAAGATGCCACAAGGCCGTTTGCTTTTTTAGCGACCTATACTAACCGTATATCGCTGGGAACACGGATGCAGCATATCCCGCTTGGAAGAGCACTCAGCGAGTTCGCGGGCCGACAAAATCATGCAACATTGGTAAATTTGCTGAAACCGCTTGTAAAAGCCGGTGAGGAGAGTTTGCTGGTTCAAGGTCTGCTTTCAAACAACGATATTTATAAAACTCTTTTCTGGACCCCAAAAGAAGCATTGTTGTTTCTGAAGGAGATCCCGATATTCGAAAAGAACGGGATAATAGTTCGCGTGCCTGATTGGTGGAAGGGGAGATCGGGCGGCGGAATTAAAATGAAAGTGACGCTGGGTCGAAGTGGCAAATCAAAACTGACCAGTGGTTCCATGCTCGATTTTGATGCCAGGTTGGCACTTGATGGTGAGGATCTCTCTGAAGAGGAGTTTAATCATATCCTTGCTACCGGGGAGGGACTTATCTCCATAAAGGGGCGCTGGGTCGAGATCGATAGGGATCGGCTGGGGGAACTCCTTTCGAATTGGAAAGAGATGACCAGCAGGGTTAATCGTGACGGGATATCTTTTAATGAGGCCATGCGTCTTCTTGCTGGGGCGCAAATTCCCGTTAAGGGCGATGGTGACCATTCATTTATGTCTGGTGATTTAATCGAAATCGCTGCAGGTGAAGCTTTATCCGATATATTGAACCGTCTTCGAAATCCCGATATGACCCAGGCAAATCAGGATAACGAATTTCCCATCCAGGAGATGCTCACCCGTTATCTCAGAACGACATTACGCCCTTATCAGGATATTGGAGTTCGCTGGCTGTACCTTCTGTATCAGTTGAAACTGGGCGGTTGTCTTGCTGACGATATGGGACTTGGAAAGACCGTGCAAATCCTTTCTCTTTTTCTTTTAATAAAGTATTGCAGAAGGGCTGATGAACAGCAAAGACCTCATCTCCTGGTGATTCCGGCATCTCTGATAGCCAATTGGGCAGCTGAGATCAAGCGGTTTTCCCCCGATTTGAACTATGTTATAGCCCATGGGTCGATGCAGACAAAGGAGGAATTGTCTGCTCAGATTCATGCCGGATTCAGCGGTTTTGACATCGTCATCACAACCTACGGATTCCTTCAGCGGCTTCCCGGTTTCAATGAAGTAAGCTGGAATATTGTTGTTCTTGATGAGGCGCAGGCAATTAAAAACGCCGACACCAAGCAGACTCGGGCTGTAAAAAGGCTGAAGGCGCAGCATCGTCTCATCCTTACGGGAACGCCTCTTGAAAATCGGCTGAGCGACCTTTGGAGCCTTTTTGATTTCATTTCTCCGGGGCTTCTGGGTTCGCCCGACATCTTCACAAGGTATATTAAGAATTTAAATACAACGCAAAAACAGGATTACGGTCCACTTCGAAGGCTGGTGCGTCCTTATATACTTCGGCGTTTGAAAACGGACAGCAAGGTTATTGCCGACTTGCCTGAGAAGACGGAACTGAAATGCTACTGCACCCTGAGCCGGCAGCAGGTGGCCCTTTATCAACAGAGTGTGGAGGAGCTGACGGAAGAGCTTCAAAAGGATAAACTTGAAGGGATAAAGCGCCAGGGATTGATTCTATCCTACCTTTTACGTTTCAAGCAGATCTGCAATCATCCATCACAGTGGCTGGGCGATCACGGTTACGACCCCGTGGTGAGCGGGAAATTCTCAAGGCTTTTCGATCTTTGCGAAACGATTGCCGAAAAGCAGGAAAAAGTGCTGATATTTACGCAATTTCGCGAAATAACCGATGTAATCGCGCAGTTTCTCGAGCCTGTATACGGCCGGCCCGGGGTGATATTGCATGGGGGAACACCTGTCAAAAAACGTCAGATGCTTGTCGATAGTTTTCAGGATGAGATGGGACCGCCTTTTTTTATCCTCTCCCTGAAAGCGGGTGGTACCGGCCTCAACCTGACAGCCGCGTCCCATGTGATTCATTTTGACCGCTGGTGGAACCCCGCTGTCGAAAATCAGGCAACCGACAGGGCTTTTCGTATCGGGCAGAAGCGTAATGTACTGGTTCACAAGTTTATCTGCAAAGGCACGATCGAGGAGCGGATAGACGAAATGATTGAAAATAAAAAGATGATTGCAGAAGAAATTCTTGGAGGTGGTGAAAAGATTCTGACAGAAATGAGCGATGAAGAATTGATTAAGATGGTGACTCTTGACATCCATGCTTTGAATGTTGAATAATCTGCCTTCATTATTGTGATAGTGTTCATATGGTTTAAAATATCGAAGGGAGGACTTGTGGGTTATTGGTCCAGCTGGGAATATCAGCCTTATGTTTCTGTTGCCGAGAAACGGCGCAAGGGTCTTAAGTTTGTCGAAAAAAAATTCAAAAATAAAACCGATGTGCTGCCCATAGCCATATCCGGACGCAAGATCGCACGGACATTCTGGGGAGAGGCCTGGTGTGAGAACCTTGAGCGTTACAGTGATTATGAGAACCGCCTGCCTCGCGGGCGTACTTATGTTCGAAACGGTTCTGTGATTCATTTGAATATTAAAAATGGCTCTATTGAATCTTATGTCAGCGGTTCAGAGGTCTATCATATAAATATCACTATCAATCCTTTGTCTAAAGAGAGGTGGAATCTCGTCAAAAAAAGATGTTCAGGCAGGATCGGATCAGTGTTGGAACTTCTGACCGGAAAGATCGATAGAGGCGTTATGGAGATAATCACAGCCAAGGATGGAGGTCTTTTTCCGAGTCCTAAAGAGATTAAGCTATCCTGTTCATGTCCTGATTCGGCATATATGTGCAAGCATGTTGCAGCAACCCTCTATGGTGTCGCGGCCAGGCTGGATGAAAAGCCGGAGCTCTTTTTCACACTCAGGAATGTAGATCACAGGGAACTGCTGTCCGAGGCAACCAGGGCCATCTCTGCAACGAGTAATGAAAGTCTGGATAACGATCAGCTTACGGATCTTTTTGGTATCGATATTCAGGGGAATTCTTCGGAGAAAAATAATGTTTTGACTGCTCAGCCATGTGGTAAAACAATCCCAATAAGAAAAAAGGTAACGTCAGGAAAGAAGATGCTGGGAGAGACAGGAAAAAGGCTTTCGACGAAAAAGACGATGATAGAAAAAGCTACAAATACTGTTGCCAAACCAAAAAAGCCATCGATTTCATCCCGGAATACCGAGGAACCCTTGGAAGCCGTCAAGAAAAAAATTGGCAAATCGACCAGTTCCATAAAAAAGAAAAAGGTCGTTAGAGGAGCCGCTTCTGTCAAGGTGCAGGCAAAGAAAAAGAGGGCTAAAAAAAAGAAAGTGAGTAAAAAAAGATAGACTGCAAATTTTTGCTAAACGAAAGCAAATCATGACCTGCCCCCTACACTTATACCAACTACACGGTTAGGATTCGTAAATCAACAAAACCAAAGGACATGATGTCCCACCACATTTCTCTTCTCAAGCCTAACTCCCAAAAATCCGATAACAACTATGTCATTTGCGTGGAGCCAAAATCCGAACTTTTTAGTTTTTTTTAACTTCCCCGATATTGACAAATATTTCAATTTCTTGTAAGATTTTAAAGTGTTATACTTACGGCCTGTCACGCCGGAGGCCGCGGGTTCAAGTCCCGTCGCTCCCGCTCTAAAAA
>JADFZC010000362.1 GCA_015232735.1 Oligoflexales bacterium
TGGCCTACTATCGGCAATGCACGGAATCTTTGATCAAGGTCTCACGGACACCAGATAGGAATGGAGCAGAGGAGTGGGGTACTTATAATGATTTTCTGGATTTTTCAATTATCGACAACATAGAAATCTTGAACAATAATGCCGATTTTGTCACCACAAACTCTTGCTCAGGGCATGGAGGTTGCCCCTACGTATGTATGATCTTTAAAAACGCGGAGATTAGAAATAAATATCTTAAAATTTCTAATGAATTCGGAGTTTTTGCTCAAAAAAGCGATGCGTATCGCATGTCATTTTTTGACTCTGATGATCCAGAGATGAAAATATATGAGGAATGGGGGTTTGGTTTTAGAAAAGATGAAGTCACAGCATGGAGTGCAAAATTGTTCTGGAAAAGAATTATGTTGATATTCCGTTAGTTATCTTAATAGGATGAACCTCCCTCACTCGATTTGATAGAACGCGAGTAGGTAAAATTTTTATGGGGAATTCGTCATGTCTAATGTTAGCGTAATTGGCATTGATTTGGCAAAGTCTGTTTTTCATATTTTTTGTACCAATAAGTCAGGAAAGGCCTTGTCAAAGCAAAAGGTTAATCGTAGTAATCTTATCCCAACACCGATGCAATACTCAAATTGTCAGGATTAAGTTATAGGCTAACTGTAAAGATTCACAATACAAAGACGGGCAGTCTAATCAGCTCGGAAATATTTGAAGGAGAAAACTTTAGACTTCTTGAGAAAGATATTCTTGGTAATGACAATAAAGATGTATTTCGTCCATTAAAACTTTCTGCGGTATCAGCGGATTTTCAGGAAAAGACATTTGGTATAAAAGCGGGCACTGTCCAGACCTGTGAGGAAAGGAACCTGTCCTCCACATAGTCCGATCGAAGACTCTTTAGAAGACATAGCTATAATATCAAAGGGTTTATCCACTATTAAGAAAACTGTCTTATTTTATTCCAGTAGGAACAAGTCATCGTCAAAAGATTGAAAGTATTCATTCTGGTCAAAGAGTCTTTTCTTGGCTTTGAGATCCTTATCCGCACAAAATTTAGGAGTCAACCTATCGAAACTATGAATAAGCTTAAAATGTCACTTGCCATTTATCCAGCAGGCAAAGAAATTGCTCCATATAGGGACGATGTAGGTTATCTTGGGCATCCTTCCTAGATCGGTTGTTTTTTCAACACATTTGGAGGCTTGGCGAAAGCTAGGTTTATTCAAGGCAAATCAGTCTGTGAATCTCAATCTTTGATTTTGCACCACAGACTGGTTATTCTCATTTTACTCGGTTTATAATAAATCTTAGGACCGTAAAATATCTTGGAATAAAATACTGGGGGCCACAGTTGGCTATCCCTATGTGGCGATTCAGTCAATACAATATCAATTATCGATCAATAATATTAGTGACAATATTAGATAATCCTGAAAGTAAAATTTTATGCAAGCTCATGTTTCTCTGAAAGCAGAGAGATATTTTAAACTCCTCAATGAAGGAAAATGTGTAAATGAGCCTAATTCGTAGGATTGGTGGAAAAAAAGGTAGTCAAAACATAGCAATACTTGGCGATAATCAAGTCGCTCTGACTGCATTGAAGACGGATAGAACTATTATGGGAGGGGCGATAAAGGTTGATTTGATATACATTGACCCACCCTACAATGTTGGAGGCGACCAGGGTTATCGAAATGTATTCAGGGGGAGATCAAAAAATGGATTTGAATGGGCAGGAGATCACGGGGCATTTTTGGATTTTATGGAGCCGAGAATAAAAATCGGCAGAGAGCTACTAAAAGAAGACGGGATTATCTTTGTATCCATTTGTGATGGCGAATATTGCCGGCTGAAAATTTTGATGGATCACATTTTTCACTCGGATAACTGTCTGGGAACGATGATCTGGAATAAGAGACAAGGCCCATCATCAAGGCATCTTTCAACGATTCACGAATATATAATCGTTTATGCTAGGAATGCAAAGCGTGCGAAATGTTTAATGACGACAAAGCCTGGTTCAAATATACTTTTGGAAAAAGCGAAGTCATTGCAAAAAAGTGGAATAGGATATATCAGGTCGCAAAGATTATTTGCGGATTGGATTAATGAGCAGGTGTCCAAAAACACCTTGACTAGTGGCGAATCGATGTTCAAATATTTGCACCCCGAAACATATCGACCATTCAAATCAGAATCTACCTGCGCCCAGGATAAACCTGAAACCCGTTACCACGATCCTTTGATTCACCCCATTACCAGAAAACCCTGTAAAGTGCCAAAGAATGGATGGAAATGGAAAAAAGAGACGCTGATGGACATGCTTGGAAGCAAAAAAAATCTGGTAAAAGGTGATGGTTTTATAATTAGCGGTAAAATTATATTCGGTCAGAGCGAGGATAGTGTTCCAAGACAAATTTATTATCTGGATGAAAAATTGAAACAGGTACTTCCAACGATGATAGAGGATATGTATTGTGTGGGTCATAACGATTTACCGGACGGGATAAAATTCAGTACTCCCAAACCGGTTAAGCTTATTAAAAAATTGGTTGAATCATTCGATAACAAAAATGCGGTCGTACTCGATTTTTTTGCAGGTTCCGGCGTTACAGCACAGGCTGTTTATGAATTAAACCGGGAGGACGGCGGAAATCGTAATTGGATTTTGGTCGAACAGCTGGAATCAACATTTTATGGGGTTATGATTCCCAGATTAAATGCAGTTATTGAATCCAAAGATTTTTCGATTTTCGAAGCTGTCCTTCCAGATGCATATAAGCGAAGAGGCGCTAAAGCGATTCAAAAGGATTCGCAAAACTGCATGGAACCTTAGAAGGACTTTTGTAAGGGATTATTTGAACAGGGGTGGGTTGCCCTTTTTTATTTCAAGCTCTTTTTTTCCCCTTTGATGAAGAGTTGATCTCCACAAGTTCGCTCCAATCAATTTCACCTTTTTTATCACAGATGATGTCTGCATATTGACTTATTAATTTAGAGACTAACTTGTTTTTTTCAACAGCTATCCGGTTGGATACGGATCCCTGGGAATCTTTACATAAGACTTCCATAATCAACCTGAAACAATTTGGATTACCGGATAAGAAAGTCCAGAAATCCTCCCCGGCTATTTCCAATATTCCATTTGTCCAGGTATTCTTTTTCCCATAGCAATATCCTATTACGCACACAACATTTTGCTCTGGACACTTCTTCTTTCTGGCCTCGTTCAAATCGCTTATTTGTTGTCTTTTAGCAGCGGAACAGAATATATGTGGTGAAGACTTTATTGATACAAGATAGGTAGTTTTTTGTCGTTTAATTATTAAATCTATTCCTTTACCCCAACGAGCTAGCTCCTTTGCTTCTGATACCGCAGCGGCGATTGGCTCAAAAAAATTATCTCCAAATTTCCCTTCAAATCTCTTTGAGATTACTTTTGATTCAACCAAGTGTTCCACAAAATCTCGTAATCTGTTGAAACCTATTGCTTTGTATAAATAGGGATTAAGTCGTTTAAGATAATAATATATATCGAGGTTTTCCAAGATCTCGGAAAAGGATTTATTAACTATCTCTAAAAACTCTTTTGTTGTTTTCTTTACTATACCTCTTATCGTTTTATCATCAGTTTTTCGCCTCTTTTTAATATAATAAATATCTGAAGAGTCATTTTGATTTTGAATTCCTGCTTCCCTCTTCTTTCTCGTTTTCATAGTCCATCCATCCCTTTATTTCGTTATATTCTCTTCCTTACATCCC
>JADFZC010000363.1 GCA_015232735.1 Oligoflexales bacterium
CTATATGGTCTTTTTAGAATTAAAGATAACATTCTCAATATTTTGTTTTTTTACTCGCTTGTTTGAGCGCTTTACCGTATTAAGGCATGGAGTTCCCTGTTATGTCTTTGGCTTTACGTAAGACTCTTGTGATTGTCCTGTTTTTTTCTTCGATTGAATTGAAGGGAACAACGCCAGGATGGAAAAACGGGAATTTTTTTTCAGACTACAAAGATGGCAAGACACTTCTTAAAATATCCGGCAAGAACACAAAAGTTTTTTTGACCCCGGGAATATTGACCGACAGGAAAACCGTTGCACCAACCAGTTGCAGCCAGGAAAGATCAGGCCTGATCTGCCACTATCAGGGATACGGAAAAATAAAAATCAAAAAACTGGATACTTCATCTTTCCAGCTGATTTTCGAGGCAGACTCGGAATTTGTCATGGAGGGAATGACTCTTGAAGGAGTTGTTCAAATCAAGGGAGCCAGGGCGTTTCTTGCCAATGGATTTCAATCATGGTCAAAGAGCGGCGTTGTGGCACTTCCCGACAAATTCCCGACAAGGGAAGAGACAGAGGAGGTTTTCAGCGGCATCAGGAGGGATTCCGAACGCAGGGGCAATGAGCTCTCCTGGGATTTTTCATTTGTCACGGGGGAAGACACTTCCTTTTTTATTGGAGCGCTTGAGGCCGGAAGGTGGAAGCCTTGGATCCAATTTGCAAAATCCACCTCTGGAAATGCCCTGATTAGGGTCAATTCAGGGGGCTCGGGCGAAAAAGTGCGGCTTCAAAAAGGCGATATTGTCCAAGGAAACGTCTGGAAGATCGGAATATCATCAAGTCTGGAAGATATCCTTGAGGATTATGCCGTTTCACTTCCGTCACGGAGAAGATTAAAACCCGCAAATCCGCAAATCGGATGGAATTCATGGTATCAGCTTTACAACAGAGTGACCCAGGACAGCGTCCTTCAAAACGCGATGCTCGCAAAGAAATTTTTTTCAACGGTCTTTGACAAATATGGGATTAAAATGCAAAGGCCTTTCATTGTCATTGATGATGGCTGGGAAAAGGATTGGGGAGACTGGCATGAAAACGAGAAATTCCCCCTAGGTCTCAAGTCCCTCGTGAAAACTCTTGATTCACAGGGAATTGACGCCGGTATCTGGATCGCGCCGCTCCTTGTCAGTGTTAAAAGCCACATCGCCGCCGGCAATGAAAACATATTTGCAAAAGGGATGATTTATGAACATATATCGGGAAAATACAGAATTGTGGATGTGACATCAAAGGATGGAGAGCAGTTCCTGAGATCAAATATAAGGCGGCTTAAAGAAGCCGGATTCAAAAAATTAAAGATAGATTTTCTTGTCGCGGGAACTTTCGAGGGACAAAGAGCCCTCAATGTGACCGGTATGGAGGCTTACCACCTTGCACTGAGAATCATAAGAGACGAAATAGGAGATGATCTGTTTCTTCTGTCATGCGGCGCACCTTCCATAGCCTCTTTTCCGTACGTCGACGAATGGCGGATAGGTCCTGACATTTCAATACAATTTCCATCACTCATCCTTGGGCCGGTATGGGTCGATGCAGTGAACCAGGCTAGAAACATAGCTGCCAGATGGTTTCTGTGCAGCGCAACCATATGCGATGCCGATCCGGTGCTTACGCACGGTTTTTTGCAGAACATAGGAGAGGTCTCCGCAAGGGGATGGATCGCATCTCTTGCCGGAGGCGGGCTCTTCCTGTCGGACGACCTGAGAACGCTTCCGGAAAAAAGGCTTTCATGGGCATTTGGTCCCCAGGTGATAAGTAATGCCATGACGTCGCTGCCTTCCCGGCCTTCCCCCATAGTCCCTGAAAATCCCCCGTCTGAACTTGGGAATATCGGGGTTCTCAACAGAATATTCAATTATCACAAGGTCGAGGTCCCTTCCGTATGGCGAACAGCCGACGGACACAGGCTTTTGATAAATTTCAACAACAGAAAATCAATCGATATAGAAGGCATCACCATTCCTCCAAAGTCGGCAAGGATTTCAAACCCATGAAACCGTGAGGAATCTGGCACATTTCTTGCAAAATAATATATTGAAAACATCTCCACTGAATCAGCGGTCAGCAGAATTTCTGGGTGATGTCTGATAAATGAGTTAATTCGGCAAAATAGCAGAGTTTTTCGAATTGGGTGAACAGCCGGGGCAACGAGATGGAAAGGAATAGAGTGTAAATATGTTATTCACCTCTATTAAAAAAGGCGACAACGAGGGAAAGTCCCGTCATCAACAGATGACGGCAAGATCCCGCAGCCTTCCTTACGCTTTTTTGAACGGTTTGAAAATTTTCTTCATTGTCCTTATGATTGCGCGACCCGCCGTCCTGAAGGCGCAGAGCTTTGAAGACGGCTACAAAAAATATTCTGTCGGAGACATGGAAGGCGCCATATCGAGCCTCAAGTCAGCTTTGGGAAAAAATCCGCCGCCGCCTGAAAAAATAAAAATCTATAAACTTCTGGGAATCGTCCAGTTCATGAAAGGACAGGAACAGGAGGCCGCCTCAAGTTTTCAAAAGCTGATTTCTCTGGACCCCAAGGCATCAATCTCCTCAAAAGACGTCTTTGACGAATCGGTGATAAAGTTTTTCAACAAGGTGAAAAAATCACCATCACCTTCGCCTTCCCCCTCAAGACAGACCGCCGGAGCAAAGGCTGCCCGTGGAAAATCAAAACTGATGATTCAGTCGAACGCCAGGGAAGCGGAGGTTTTTGTCGATGGCATTCTTGTCGGAAATGTGGGAAAAGATATTGAAGTTCCCCCGGGGACTACAAGTGTGACTCTGAAAGCCAAGGGATTTCAGACAAAAACATTCAAATTGAAAATAAGGGAGAGAGCTGAAAACAACTTCACTTTGAAGCTTGCCCAGGAAAAAATCCAGAAGGCTCAGCCAAGGGTGGCAAAGAAGGCTGAACCCAAAAAAGATGGAAAATATGCATCCGAAGCCAAAGGCAGGGGCAAGAAACCGAAAGGTGAAGGTCCTGACATGTTCGCCGATGATGAACCTGTCTACACTGATGACGTGCTGAATATGAAAGCTTCCGCTCTCAAGGCCAGCTCTTCGAAAAAAGGAGGGAAGGGCTCTGTCAGCAATCTGTCCAAGTTCGAGCACGCCCCGCCGATACCGCAATACAGGTCGGCCCAGCCCAATATGCCGGCAAATTTTGTCTCTGAACCGCCTGTACCGCAATATCAGCCGAGAGCTCCTGCAATTGCGCCGCAACCTGTTTATCCCATGCCTCAGCCTGCGCCAATGTATCAACCGCAGCCGGCACCGGTATATCAGCAGCCGGGATATTATACACCTCAGCCTGCATATACGCCGCAACCCGTTTATACTCCGCAACCGGCATATACTCCAGCTCAGCCGATACAGACGTATCAGCAGCAGCCTTATTATGGATCTTCAACGCAAAGACCTACCGCCGAAGAGCCTCCCTACACAGACCCGGACGTTCTGTACAGCAAGTAAAACGGCTTTTCACCGGGATATGTACACGACAGTATAATATGTCTTTTTATCGGAAGAACAATAATAGATTCCCGTTCCCAGTTCCGTATAAACCGGATTTACTATGACCTTTTTATGCCCAGGGCTTCCCATCCAGCCATCGACAGCCATTTGGGGCGTGGAATATGAACCGCTTCCCTTGTAAAGTATCTCTCCCCACGCGTAATAATCAATATTGAGGCTGTCCATCCTGTCTCCAGCCCTTTTTCCTTCAG
>JADFZC010000364.1 GCA_015232735.1 Oligoflexales bacterium
TGCTGTCACGTCAGCTCCCGCCTCAACGGTGATGGTGCCTGAATCCGAGTTTGTTGTAGTTGTTGTATCAGCGGTCGGTGTCGGCGTAAGGGTGGGTGTCACAGAGGGATCCTGAACATTGTTTTTCCATACGATATTTGTGCTTGCGGCATATTCGCTGCCAAGAATATCCCGCACTGTAAATAAGACAGAATATATTCCGTCAGCCTCTGCCGAGAAAGCTGTGGATATTTGATCGGCTGAGGAAAATGCCATCTGCGATGGCCCTTCCAATTGGCTCCATCTGGCGCTTTTCAGGAATCCGCCCGTAAAGCTTCCCGATAATATCCTGCTTGAACCGTCGCTTCCTATCGATTCGGCTATCGATACCTGAGGATTATTTATTAGTTTGCCCTTCAATTCGTAACGATCATACCTGCTGGCTATGTCACCGCATGAGCATGATACAGACAGAATTGAGATCAGTAGTGGAAACAGGACTTTTTCCATAGACATCGTTTCCCTCAAGAGTACCCTGAAAAATGAAAACTCCACTCAACATATCGACATAATGCCAATTTTCATGAAAAAATCTTTTACCGCCTTTTCAGAGAAATTCATTCCCGCGCTCCGTTAGCGTTCACTTCTCAATTTTGACCAGGCTTATGTGAGTAATTTTCTGTATAATCAAATTCAAAAATAACATAATGGGGGAAAATACGGTATTCAGGCAACCATGAGTTATTCAAGCTTATTATTGAATTTGTTTGCAAAACTCAAAGAAATCCCTCTTTCTAAAAGGAGATAAATGGGACAAAAGCATGGTAAAATATCAGGTGAAAGGTAGATCATCTTTGGAAGTGATTTTGGGTCTGGTTTGCTTGCCCTACTTTGAACATTTTCTTTACTGAATGGTTGGTTCAATAATGCGTTTTTATGTCCATAAACTAGGTAATAATGTGATGAAGGTTCACGGGGCCATTGGTGACAACGTAAACCTGGCGCCTCTGGATGAACTTATTACAAATGCGGTCGCCATCGATTGTTCAGCGGTGACACAGGCAAGCTGGATCGGACTGACCAGTTTCAACAGATATTTATCGGAAAAAGCTGGAAGCGCCGCTCTGGTAAACATTCCATACCAGGTTTACCGCTATTTTCGTCTCTTTCCGAGCTTTGGAAAGAACTTCAGTGTCCAGAGCTTCGAAATCCCCGTATTTGATCCGTCGGTGCCGGATGAGCCCGTGAAAGTAAAGCTTGTTGAAGTTTCAGAACTCACTGGAATGCTCGATCAGGGATTCTATGACACCCTTTCCTCCGAACCTGTGAGGATTGAAGGAAAACTCTCTTTCTGGTGTCCCGCTCATTTTCCCCCGATGGAAGTTTTGACAGCTTCGACATTTGCAAATCCGTGGGTTATGGAAAATTGCGACGAATTTTGTTTCTGGCGCAACTTTATCGCCTTTTCCAGCGTGACAATAGGCCTTTCAACCGACCTCCTGCTTTCCGCCGAGCAGGGACTCAACAAGCATCTCAAGGATATAAGCCACAGGGTGGAATCGATTGAAGCCGGAGTGGCGAGAATCCTGAATAAACATAAAATGGGACTCACCAACTATATCCAGGAAATCATGGGATGGGTCAGCAAGGAGTGCCAAAGCCTTGCTCAGGCCATATCGGAGCTGCAGGCAGGGTGCGACCTTGTGGTGAGGCGGTTTCAGGTGTTCTCGTCAGATACGGCTTCCGGTGATCTGGCATTCTTTTACGCAAACCTGAATTTCTTTGCCGAGACCCTTGCATACCTGAAACAGATAGCCGGTAAAATTGAAAACGCGGGCGAAACGCTCGGACAGATGGTGGTGGACATTTTCATAGTGCCGCAGCTGAAGGCGGCGCTTTCCGATATAGCAAGTGAGGATTTAAGCCCTGAAATCCTGGAGCAGGCCAGGTCGGACTTCAATATTATGGACCCGATGAGCGAAGGCAGCTGGCCGGATACGCGCGACGAGGTGTTCAAGGAACTTGAGGTCGTTGACATGGACATCTGCAACTGCGTTGTCCTTCTGCAGGGGTTTGACCTTGTCAGGCAGGTTCTTGAGCATCGCATATCAGAGGGATTGACTCTGCTGGATGCCATAGGTCCCATACAGAAAGGCGAAAAAATCTGGCTTGAGACAAAAGAACAGATCATAGCGCATATAAGGCGGAGCATGGTGACTGCCCAGGAGAAATTCACATTTGGATTTTTCTTTGCGGAAATCGAAGAGGCAGAGAAGAAACCTGCAGCGGCTGCGCCGGGGGATATGCTCTTCTTCTGACGGGGCGATGCTGGTGTTTTTTGTTTTTTTAAAAAAATTGTCCTTTGGAGCATCTTAAATGAAGGAAGTGTCGTGCAGCAAATGCAACAAGGTGATAAATAATCCAAGTGATTTTATCTGGAACACCACGGGATGGCGAAAGGGGCAGGAGGGTAAACTGTTTTTTGAATGCAAATGCGGCGAGACTCTCTCTGTTCCTGATGGTGAATATGACTGGTTCAATCCGAGAGAGGTCATTTGCAGGAATGCGCAGGAACTTGTCGGAAAGCTCCCTGAACTTCAAGGACTGCCCCAACTGCCCGCATCCATTACAAAACTTCAGTCCGTGGTAATCAAGGAGAACAGTTCATCGAAAGATATTGAAAAAAGCCTGAAGCAGATTCCATATCTTGCGATGAGCGTTATCAATGCCGCGAACACCCTTTGCCATGCTTCAGGGGTAAACATAAGATCCCTGGAGCATGCAATATCCTACATAGGCAGAATGACCATAAGCGACCTCGTCATGACCTATGCACTTAAAACGTTCCAGTTCAAGACACAGCTTTTTGACCATGAACAGTTTTGGAGGGAATCGCTTGTTACAGCGAAAATCTCGGAATATCTTTGCACGAACTACGTACCTTCGGTGGTAAAGGATGAGGCTTACATCGCCGCCGGCCTGTGCAATGCCGGCAAGATTGTAGGTGCGATATGCTTTCCCAAGCAGACAGATGAAATTTACAGACAGGTGACAAGCGGGGATGCTCCCATCCCATGGAGCGTCGCAGAGCGCAAGGAGTCCACATATACCCATATGGTGCTTGGGGAAGTGGGGGCTTCGCTGTGGGGTTTTTCCGAATATGTGAAAGTCGGGGTCCGCTATCACCATTTCAGGCCAAGTGAAATAGTGTCGTTCGATGCGAGATTCTCGACAAAGAGCGCGGCTGTGGCAAAGCTTGTAGCCCTGGCAAATCAGCTTACCCATTGGATAATGTTGAAACCAAGCAGGATGGATGAACCACTGATGCATGAATATGCCATAAGCCTTGGCATAAAAAAATCAGAGCTTGAAAAGATAGCGAATGTCTGCATAAGGGATATTTTGCCTCAGGAAGAGGAAAACAAGACTTCGGCTTGATCCTGCAGCCGGCAATCTCTGGGTATTTCCCCGCATAAGAAAATTTTGATATCAGTTCGTTTGAATATTCAACCTCTAAAAACCCTTTTTGAAAGCAAATCTGATAAATAGGTAAAACCTTGGATATCCTTCTGCCGAAGGATGAAATGGCCGGATTTATGTCAATCCATACAACAACATTGAGATGAATTCGTATTTGTTGCCCTTACCAGGCGGGTTTCACCTGCTGTCTTTGCAACCAGTGACTCTATGAAACCTCTTGACTCTTCAAAGCGTGACAATAGTATAATACCGCCGTGTGTGCTCATTTTGAGCGAGGACAAAGAGTATGGAAAACATCAGAAACA
>JADFZC010000365.1 GCA_015232735.1 Oligoflexales bacterium
GCATGTTTGATGCCAACCTTCAAAAAATGCCTATTAAACCTTTAAATATCGAAGACTTAAACAGGCTTTTCACAGCCGATCAAGTGATTTGGCCCAGTCAGCCCCTATAAATTTTTTTTGCCCGTTCTAATGAGATCTGTTTTTTGATCCGAAAAAAATAAAAGGATAAGTAATAAGGGAGTATAGAGTTCTTTCATGACATTTTTGATATTGATAAACTTCGTCAATCTGAAAGCAGCGAATCATCTCGTGGAAATTACATCAGCGGTTTCCCATCAGAATGACGTGAGAACATTGTACTTTCAAATCTAAATATATCATTGGGAATTTATATTTTGGACCAAACCCATAAGATAAATTCAGAGATCATAGTGACCGACGACATGATGATTCGAAGGTTTTCGACTTCTCCCCTTTTGAATTCAAGGGAGATCATTGTATCGGCCTTAGCAAAATTCAGTGAAATAAATCATCCAAATGTCATGCAGATCATTGAGACAAATGTTGATGAGGGCGAGGTGACCATTAAAATTGCGCTTCCCTCCGGCCTCAATCTTGCTATGCTTCAAAAAAGAAAGATCACGACTGAAAAAATCAGTGATGCCCCCATTTCAATCAGGGATGCTCTCAATATAGGAATAGGGCTGGCTGATGCCCTTAGGGCCTGTCATGCCGGAGGAATTTATCATGGCAATATCAAGCCAGCCGATATCTATTTCAGGAGTGCCGATCTGAAGGATTTTGTTCTTCTCGGGTTTGAAAACTCCCTTATTTTGAAGGGGGTGGATGAGTATAAAATTTCGGATATTCCCTATCTGCCGCCCGAATGCATGGGGTTTCTGACGACGGAGGACAGGGCCGCCATCGATCTCTATGGCATTGGAGCTGTCCTTTATGAGCTGATCTCTGGAAGAGCCCCTTTTATGGCAGACAGCAAAGAGGATCTCTGCCAGAACATTCTGAAGACTCTGCCCCTACCGATCGATAAAATCGAACCTGACATCGTGCCGTTTTATGAGGTGATACAGAAGCTTCTTAGAAAAACCCCGAAAGATCGCTACGGATCGGCCTGTGGGCTCCATTTTGATTTGCTGAGATGCCGCGAGTCCCTTGATGCTGCAGGAAAAATATCACCATTTGCACTTGGAAAAAAGGATCCTCGGCGTGAACTCAATTACAAGATACCTACGGTTGGAAGAGAGAAAATTTTCAGTCAGCTGAGGGACTCGCTTAATTCCACAATTGAAGGTCGGGGAAGTCTAATCACCATAGGAGCCCATTCTGGAATTGGAAAAACAAGGCTGGCAGAGGATATACTTGATGAAGCCGCGAAAATGGGGTTTCATACCTACCAGGCAAAGTTCACTCAATATGAAAGAAATATCCCCCTTGCAACATTTAACAAGGTCCTGGTCGATTTTGAGTCCATTTTGACAAAGATGAATAAATCACAGTATATAAAATGGCAGGAGATCCTTTTGGCTCAGCTCTCAGAGAATGGATCGCTTCTAGCCGAAAGATTTCCCTACCTCGAAAAACATTTCCCCCCTTTTCCCGGATTGGGACCTGTTTCTCATGAAATCGAGGTCAGGCTTGTTCGGGAAACAATAACAAATCTGATCACGCTTCTGACATTGAACGGTAAAGGGACCATGATTTTCCTGGACGATCTCCAATGGGCGGATGAAACAAGCATAAAGCTTCTGATGGAGATAGCAGCCGCTTCAAATAGCGGCAGACTTCGCAATACCACGATTCTCTGTACATACCGCAGCGAGGAAGTTGGGGGAGAGCATCTTTTTTCAAAGTTGGTTCTGGGTAGATTATCCATGGAAAATAACATATTGCTTGAACCGCTCGACAAAAGTCAATCAGATCGTCTTGTCCGGCTTCTGCTTGACGATGAGGGGGAAGACATTGACAAAATAGCCGGCATCTCCTTTGATTTGACACAGGGCAATCCCTTTCATATATATTCCTACCTCAATAACATACTCGAAAGCCGCCTCTACAGACTTGATGAAGGCAATAACTATTTTTTTGATCTCGAACATGCAAAACAGCGAGAGATTGGGAAAGAGGTGGGCGAGCTTGTCAAAGAGAGGATCAATTGCCTGTCAGCTGACGCATTTCATCTCATCAGCACCATCTCCGTGGCGGGAAGTTCGATATCACTTCCTGCCGCAGAATATCTTCTTGTTGAAGAAAGCTGCAAATCAAGCCAATTCACATCTGAAAAAGCCAAAAAATTCAATATCGATATGATTCTCAATGAACTCATACAAAAGAATCTTCTCACCCTGAGAGGGGGAAATGATATCCGTTTTGTTCATGACAGGGTAAGGGACGGCGCCTGGGGATTTTGCAGTGAGCAGAAAAAACGGGATCTTCACCGCGACTATGCCTATTACCTCGTTCGAAATATCCAGAATATTGAAAATCTCGAAACCAAAATGATTTTTGAGATCGCCTTTCATATACAGAATGGCTCACCGCAGAGAGATACCTCCATATCAAGAAGGATTCTTCATCATGCCGGAAAAAGAGCGGCATCCCTTTTCTCCTATCAAAAGACAAAGGAATATTTGGACAGTGCAACCCAGTTTTTTCCCGAATCAGAATCAGAGCTGAAGAAGGCCGGACTTTTCGGCGAGTGGATCGCGCTTAAAGAGCTTTATGCCGATGCCCTTTCGATGTCACGGCAATTGTATGATGCCATAAGCCTCTATAAGATGCTCGTCTCCATGATCGATGACAACGATTTCAGAGTCGCAAAAATATGCGGTAAAATATCAAGAAATTATCTGTGGCTCTTTGATTATCCTAGATCACTCTTCTGGGGCAGGAAGGGACTCGAAATGATTGGAGGGGAATGGGTTCTGACTGTGGGAAGATCTATCCTCAAAATGCTTATATGGCTGCCTGTATTCCTTATAAGGCTTGCTGCATACAATATTTTCAAAAGAAGGAGGAAGGTGACGGCAAGCGAGCAGGAAGCTTTCCTGCTCAGTTTCCAGATTGATCTCATGGTCCCGGCTTTTTTCTATAAACCGATTACGGCGATTGCAAATATGCTGAAAATTGCGGCAATAGCCTTATCATACCCTGAAACGCCTTTTATCATGATGGCATATGCGTATTGGGGAGTTGTCCTTGCACTCTATGGCTTTGACCGCCTTTCCGTCAAAATTTATGAAAAAGCTCTTCGGTACTTTGAATCGAACTATGATCCGCATGCCGTCGCCTTTCTATACTTCACGAGGGGAAACCTTTTCCACTATACAAGAGGCAACATGGAGAAGGCCGTAAGTGACATCGAGCACACGGTCAGGATATGTGAGGAGATAGGGGACACGTTCTGGCTCTTTCTTTCCTACCAGGCGCTCAATCACATAGGTTACCACGGCGGCAAAACCTACTTTCCAGCTCTTCTTGAAAAAAAACTGACAGACCTGTGGGGGCAGGTCAAATATGAATACGGGATACTTGGATCGCTTTTAAGACACAAGCTTGCCAAGGAGAATTATGATGATCTCAATGTTATTATGGGAGAGATGATCAAGGAAGTAAACGAGACATCCCAAAAAGGCTACTACACGATCGATATTATTTACAGATCCATGCAGCCCGGAGAGATTTACCTTTTTCTTGAAGAGGCTAAAAAGGCCATACCTCCTTTGAAAATAGCGTTTAAAGGTTATTTCAACTATCTTCACCGCGTTCCATTCTGCTGTCTTGCCCCCTTGCTGCTGGCAAGGGCTT
>JADFZC010000366.1 GCA_015232735.1 Oligoflexales bacterium
ATATCTTGACGCAAGGGGAATTGACATTGAAAAATTCAAATCCCATTTTCCGAACATTTATCAGACCTGCCTGAAATACAATATAGACATGGCAAAGGACATGATCCCGGTTGTTCCGGCCGCCCATTACAGTTGCGGGGGTTTGATCGTTGATTCATGGGGAAGGACCAGCATCAAAAACCTTTTCGCAGTCGGGGAGGTGGCGTGTACAGGGCTTCACGGCGCCAACAGGCTGGCTTCCAACAGTCTTCTTGAAGCACTTGTCTTCGCAGGACGTGTTGCCAGCTATATAGAAGAAAATGGCCTCGGCGAACAGTCGAGCATAAATGTCCCTCCGTGGAAATCGGATGACGCAGTGGCTCCGGACGAACTGGTTGTTCTTTCACACATATGGGATGAAATCAGAAGACTTATGTGGAATTACGTGGGAATCATGAGAACCACAAAACGCCTCGAAAGGGCCCTGGAAAGAATCACGTTGATTCGCAGGGAATTAAATACCTATTATTGGGATTACCAGATCACTGGAAGCTTTCTGGAAGTCAGAAATATTGCGGATGTAGCCTGTCTGACAATCAGGTGTGCCTTGGCGCGCAAGGAATCCAGAGGCATCCATTTCAACATGGATTATCCCGAACTTTTACAAGGCGAGGCAAAAGACAACATAATATGGTGATCATAGGATCTTAAGTGCGGATCCGATCAGATTCAGCGTCATTGCGGTATTCAGGTTGGTTTGGGCGATCAGTCCTGTGGTAGCCTGAATCAAAATATTGTTTTGCGCCATTTTTGTCACTTCTTTGGCATAATCGGTATCGGCAATTTTCGACTTCGCCGCAGCGATGTTTTCTGCGTATACGGCGTTGAAATCCATTGCACGGTTGAGCCTCTCCTGCATTGAACCCAGAACCGCCCTGTGCGTGGACAGTATGTTTAAAGCCTGGTCATAGCTCGTATTAAAAAGATCCTCGTCCTCGGGAACCATCAGTTCCTGTGCGCTTTCTATCGGCACCACCCCGCCCTCGTCTTCGGCATCCTCAAGAATCTCCTTGGCGCTGGCAAGCTTTAGCCCCTCGGTTGTTGCCACTATGGACTGAATCCCTTCAAAGTTGATCATGTTCAAATCATCCTCCCTGCTTCCCTTGTCGGGGATGAACGGATCATCCACTCTGAAAACCAGAGATTTTGGAGCATTTTCCGCCTGACCGTTGAGGAGGGGAATCCCGTTGAAATTTGTTGTTACAGCAATACGATTTATCTCGTCGAACAATGCCTCATACTCGATAAACAGGTAGCGCCTGTCCTTATCGTCGATTGTTGTGCTGGCCGCAGTTGCATTCAATTCTTTCATCCTGGTAATCATGTTGTTAATCTCTGACAGGCCGGCTTCGGCTGTCTGCAGAAGCGATACCGCATCATTGATATTTTTTTTTGAAGCCGAAAGGGCCCTGAGCCTGAGTTCAAGTCTTTCAGCCAGAGCCCTCTCCGAAGGCCTTGGATCTTCCTTGGTGAAAACCTGCCCCGAACTCAGCTTTTCCAATGAGTCAAGATTCCGTTTCCTTATCCTGTCCAAATTATTGGTAAGCTGCTCAGCTATCACCTTGTCATTGATTGTAGTCCCCATTTTTCAACCGGTCCTTTCATAAGAATTATTGTTATCATTATTAACCGATACTTCTGGCATATCCTTATCAATGTCGGTTTTCGGAGGTTTCTGGGTCTTTATGCCTTTTTTAAAAGCAGACGAGAGCTTCCTACTGGTTCCAAGATGTTGAATCATCTTGAGCGTTTCCATTGATCCTCTTATTATTTGAAGGTGTCTGGTCGTATTTATTTTGTCCTGATTCTCCACAAGCACACCCTCGATGCCTTTCGATTCGATATTTGCATGAAGCGTATTTTTCAGTTCCGCCGAGATCTGCTTTGAGGCCAGAGTCTCCTCTTTCAGCTTGGTAATCATATTGAGAGAGAGATGAATTGATTTTTCACAGTTGCCTATCTCATAATACTGCTGCTTCAAATACCTGGCTATTCTTTCACACTGCGAGGTCAGATAGTTGGAATAGGTAAGCATTTTTGCGCTTGTCTCACTGTAGTTTTGCAGAAGGTTATACAGATGCTTGAAGGTCTTGTTGAAATCGTTGCTGCTTGCAATGGCCTTTTTGATGTCGCTGCTGTGCCCGTTGATGTCTTTTTCTATTGAATTTGTCTCTGAAATCCCCTGAAAGGTCGTCTCAGTCGACTTTCGGTATATGCTGTTGAAATTTTTAAGTTCGTCAGATGCAAGCTGGACCGACTTGATTCCGTGCACAAGCTGCCTTGATGCCTGTACCGATTCCTCCTGGATAGTGGTCAGAAGGTCGGCAATCGATCTTGTGGCGGTGCTTGATCTTGCCGCCAATTTTCTGATCTCCTCCGCAACGACCGCAAATCCCTGTCCCTGTTCACCTGCTCTTGCCGCCTCAATTGACGCATTAAGCGCCAGCAGATTGGTCTGCTCGGATATGTCATCTATGACATCAATTATGTTGACTATAGCCTCTGTTCTCTCAGACAATCCGTTAACCAGTTTTGATGATTGCTCGACGTTTTTCTTCGATTCCGAGATGGTTGTGTTAAGGTTTTCCAGCGTTTCAAGTCCCGTATGCGTACTCGTATTTATCTGATTGAAGATATCTCTGATAGTCGAGGAATGTTTGATAAGAGATTTATGTTCATTCAACATTTTTTCAAGCTGCTTGTGTATTTCCATCTGGATATCCTCAAGCTTCTCCGTGACGATGTTTATTTTGCTGTAACTCTGTTTTACCAGGTTGAGCTCATTGGCTATGGATATCCATTCCAATCTGCTCGCGGCAGCCTGGTTTGAGTTTTCTTTTGTGATTATGCTTAACCTTCCAATCCGTGAATTCAGATCTTCCTGATTTTTCTTTAACGATTCAAGCTCGCTCATGAGAAACTGCTGAAGTGCTTCAACCTTGATGCTTTTAAGATACTTGTCATTCAGGCCGTCATCAGATTTTCTTTCTGCACCGGTGCTCATTTTATCAACAAGAATCCCAAGTTCATTTGCTGCATTGCCAAGATCCGAAAGAACCTTTTGAAAGGTTCCTGTTCTGAAATCATCGTTTCTGTCAAAGCCGGGTTTGTGTATATCTTTGGTGTTATTAACAATTGACAGTTTTTTTGCAGTGTCCGCTTTTTTGGAAACTGTACTTGCAAGGATACTTATCAAAAGTACAACTATGTTAAAAAACAAAGTCAAAGTCAAAAAATTTGAATCTATCAAATATCCTGCCGCTTTCGCATTTTGCACCTTTTCCGCAAGTCTCTTGAGAGCCACGGTATCAGGCGGATTCATGGAATTCAAAAAATTTCCAATATCCATCCGTATCTCTGACATTCTTTGATTTTGGGACAACCCTGAATAGTTTCTGCCGGTATGCAGATCGAATATGAGACCTATGTTGACGATGGAAATCAGTATTATGATTTTTATGAGGTGAGTTACATTTGATTGGCTGTTCATTTTAATGACCTCTTTATCCATATTTATTGATAATTCCTTTTTCAGTTATCGACAAAATTTGATGGATATTTAGACCAACGCTTAATAAATCGCTGCATTATGGATAATATTGTCTATTGGGGAGAATTTAAAAAAATGGAAATACATCTGTAAATCGAAAACCTTGCTGATACCCGGCATCAAAAGTGAAATTCAAGTTGCGCTGTTGTCTGTCCGCTTGACGCCGAAGATC
>JADFZC010000367.1 GCA_015232735.1 Oligoflexales bacterium
CATGTGGTTTCACAGAGGGAAAGGGCGGCCTGAGACTTCCCCTTCAGTGGAAGATTTAATTCTCGAAATGAAAAGATGGGGTTGTAGGAGAAACCCCAAGCCACGAAAAAAGCCCCGTCTATAGGATCGACTATTGATGGCAGGATTTTTCAAAGATCTTCTACCTCGGTAGACATGGGACAAATCGTGTCATTTTTTAAGACAGCAGTTATAAATTTATACATTAAATTAATATGTTACCATTTATGCGGCAACACACATTTGTCAGAACCTTTTTAAAAAAACTAAATAAATCAGATCACTAAAGAAATTTGATTATTAAATACACAATTACTCCCGATAAAACGCAAATGTGGAGTAGGCGGATTTGGTGGAAAGTATCAAAAAATAGTATCCGAACTCATTTTATTTTCTTTAGAAGATTTAATATTTATGAAAAGGGGATTTTCATGTTCAAGTATTTGATCATAGCTCTAATTATCCTTATTCAAGGCTGTGGCAAGAAATCAGATGGTGATGGTGGGGGAAGTTCAGGATCACAAAGTCCAACCGATCAGCAAGTAACCGGAATCATCTCAAGTGTAGAAGCAAAACTGACAAATATAGGTCTGACAACCTCTCAAGTCCAAGGTGTCAGTAAAAAGATGAGAGATTCTGTAAAGGCTGACACTCTCCAATTGGCAAACCTCTCACTAGATGAACTTATGGCCAAGATGGCGAAAGCAGCCTTAAGTGCATTAGGTGATGCAGCTATCATTCCAGACAGGAGCAATATCAAAATCATTATCGTAGCTGTAGACGCAGGTTTCTTTGAATATATAGCGACATCATCGGACACATCAGACAAGGTCGTCACATCAGGGACTTTCGTGTCAAAGGCTCTTGCTGAAGGGCTAAAAGATGCAAATATCACTGGCATTGAGCTGGCTGAAATTATGAAAGAAAAGACCAAAATCACTGTTGAAAGTTTAAAAAAGGGTAAGGGATTGGATGTGGATATCACCAAACTTCTAAAAGAAATCGCGAAAGCTGTCACTAAAGGGTTACTTGTTTCCTATTCAAGTGCCGAAGTGACAGCCGTGACATCAGCTATTTCGGATGGGGGAATAGAAGGTGCAAAAGTCACTGGGTGTACCGATGATCAACTATCAAATGCAAAAAAGGAAATGAACACCAGCATGACTGAGTCAATCGCAGAAACTACAGCTTCAACAACGACACCCACAAGTTCGACTACCTCGGCGAGTTCAACCACCTCTACCGCCTCTACCACCTCTACCACCTCTACCACTTCAACAACAACTCTCACCTACGGCATAACCTATAGCAGCAATGGCAGTACAAGTGGCAGTGTCCCGACAGATTCAAAAACCTATGAAAATGGGAAAAGTGTGACAATTTTGGGGAATAGTGGAAATCTCACGAAAACAGGTTATACTTTTTCTGGATGGAATACCTCCTCTGATGGAAGTGGGACGACATATAGCGAAGGTCAGACATTAAGTATGGGGTCAGCTAACATAACTCTCTATGCAAAATGGATATTAATAAATGTATATGCCGCTGGATATAGTAAAAACAGTTCAGGTGTTTCGGTTGCTGGTTATTGGTTAAATGGTTCATGGAACGGTCTAACACCTATAGATACATCGAAAACATCTATGGTAAACTCCATTGCTATTTCTGGTTCAAATATATATGCATCAGGTTATAGTATCAATGCTTCTGATATTAATGTAGCGGGTTATTGGCTCAATGGCACATGGACATCACAAACACCAATAAGTACATCAAAGCATTCCGCTGTTAATTCAATAGTGTTATCTAATTCAAATGTTTATGCTGCTGGTTACAGCTATAATGAATCAAATGTTGCTGTTGCAGGTTATTGGCAAAATGGCACATGGAATGCCCTTACCCCTGTAAGTACTTCAAAAACAGCAAGTATAAGATCCTTTGTTATTAATGATTCGACCATATACGCTTCGGGATACAGCTTTAATAATTCCAATGTGGCGACCCCAGTTTATTGGGTTAATGGCACAAGGAATGATCTCACTCCTATAAATACCGCTAAAGCTGCAGAAGCTATTTCGATAGCCATTTCAGGTTCAAATGTTTATGCGGCAGGATATAGTGTAAATTCATCGGATGTGTTTGTCCCAGGCTATTGGCTCAATGGAACATGGACTGCTCTATCATCTATAAGTGAAACAAAGAATGCAGTGGTCTATTCAATTTTTATATCTGGATCAAATGTTTATGCAGGAGGATATTGTGTTAACAGTTCAAATATTCAGATACCAGGTTATTGGCTCAATGGTGCCTGGACCGCTTTGGCTCCCATAAATGAAAATAAACACTCCGTAGTTTATGCAATATCAGTATCCGGATCAAATGTATATGCCGGAGGTTTTAGCACAAATAGTTTGGATGTTCAGGTGCCAGGTTACTGGCTTAATGGTACTTGGACTTCTCTTACACCGATTGACTCGACAAAACACTCGATTGTAAATTCAATCACAGTCTCTCCCTAGGGAGATTCTGTCGGGGTATAGCTACCCAAAATGATTTGGCTTTCATTTTTCAAAGGCAACCAATCTTTTTTACCAGATAATTCTCTAATGTAGGGCGCGGATTAGAGAATTATCTGGTATATTATTTAGTCAGGTGGAGCTGGTTATGTGAGAATAACCCCTCCGTAAGTGGAGTTGAATATCTGAGACATCACACTCGTAGGACTTTCCCCTTTCGTCTATGGAATTATCGGAAACGATATCTTTATACGTAAAGCCATCTTCCACGATGAATGGATGAATGGGGACATACGACTATACCAAAACGTCGAAAAAAAAAATGAACGTGAATTGATCTAATAAAAATTAATGGCACCCGGATAAAATGTCATTTCAAATTGGGGACGCCTAACGTAATCGCAAATTCGCTGATCCCTACCATAAAGGTAGGGGATTACACCTGACCAAACCCAAACTTCAATATTAAGAAAAGGGAACATGTATTGAGAGATACCAAGCACAATCGAATTGTGGGGTTAATTATAACAATAAAAACAACATGTTTCCAAAATTCGCTACAATTAACCAAAGTGCAAAAAATTCGCGTTATTGTCAAAACCTGATACACTGGATAGAGAATCGGTAACTCTCCAAAGACAAACACGAAAGGAAAATATTTTGATGTTTGAGACATACTCACATCACCGATATTATGATCCTAGCGCCGGTCGTTGGCTTGCAAAGGATCCGATCCGGTTTAATGGTGGGCAGACGAATTTTTATGTTTATGTTGGGAATGATCCGGTGAATAACATAGACCCAAAAGGTACGGATATTTGGATTGAAGGGCCATCATCTGGATTTGGTGTGAATGAACCAGGTGGTCACCAAAGTATAAGTGTGGGCACACCTAATGGCAATTATGTTTCTTATAGTTGGGGGCTTGATACTAAATCTTCCTTAGGGATGAAATTTCCCACATCTTTCACTGGACGAGTCTATAAGGATTTTATTCACGGAGGCCAGATACAGAGCGCCATTCTAAGAACCGTTCCAATGCAGGATTTAATGGCTATACAGATTCTTGAAGAAGACCTAAAAAATGGAAGGTCTGGCATATATGGTCTTACTGGTAATACATGTAGGTCATATTCTCAAAACCGCTATCAATATTTTAAAAACCTATTTGGGCGTTAAAAGTATATGAAAAAAAATATTAAGAAAATATTAATAATTGTGCTCCAC
>JADFZC010000368.1 GCA_015232735.1 Oligoflexales bacterium
AAGAACCATCGCGATCAACCTGCTTTATGAATATATCAAGGAAAGGTCCATGAAGTTAATTTTGACGCTACTGCTTTTAATCATCGATAAATACGAAGAGAGCCTGATGAATATCGCCAATAATGGACTGATCGCAATTGTCCTGTTTGGATTCCTGACACGAGTGCTCTTCATTTACAAATATCGTAAATCCTCGTTTGAAAAAGTACTCGGTCATTATAGATCTGCCGGATCTCTTTGGTTTCTGGGTAACATAGCCTTTTATCTGTTGCTCTATTTCTATATAAGTCTCTCCTGGATTCCCAGCCAATTCACTCCGGCAGAGGCAGACTTAATGCTGCTCATGCTCAGGGTTCTTCTATTCGTCAGGATATTGTTGGAATTTTTTATCTATCGAAAACCCATATGGTGGGAAATCATTTTGGTCAATTGCTTTAACCTGATAATGGTGGTTCATATTCTTCAGATATTTTGGGAGCCCAGAAATCCGGTGGTGATCGATGCGCCGATGAAACGCTGGATTGTTTTTGCGGGAGGCATGAGCCCGGCAATCAATGGATTCTTGCGGCAAAAAAAGATTAAACATGCCGAATTCATCAGTGTCATGAAAAACAATATGACGACAAATGGTTCAAGAGATCATCTCGATGATTTTCTCTGTTTTGGCGAAACGGTTTTTGCACCTGTAGGTGGAACCATAAGCAAGATAAATACCTCAGGCATTGATGAGAGATTTCCCAAGGATGAGAAAGAGCCGAATTATGTGCATATCAAGAGCAACGCGGGTTACTTCGTTTTTATCTCCAATCTGAAAAATGGTTCGATGAAGCATAAGTTGGGCGATCAGGTGAGATCGGGGGATAAAATCGGCGAATGTGGCCTTTCAGGCCAGATCACGGAACCAGGAGTTGTCATCGATGTCTACAATAAAATTGGCGAGGATGATTTTGAATCAATTCCATTCAAATATCGAAACGTGAAAAGATACAGATTCGATAAGACCGAAACCGGCGATCTTTATGGAAGAAGAAACGACGTCTTTGAAAAGCTGGAATAGGAGGAGCGGATGGACAAAATCGAACAAAATGAGCTGTTTTCATCCGTCCTGAGCCAATATGATGCGCAAATAAAACGGCAGGTGGCAGGTTTTGAAAAAAACAAGGAACTTGCAAAGGAATTATATCAGGAAATATTGATCAATATTTATAACAGCATTCCAAAGTTCAACAACCAATGCTCACTAAAAACCTGGATTTTTCGTGTCACTCAAAATGGCTGCATCAACCATAGCATGAAAAAGTGCAGAACAAGATCCCATACGCTATTTTCATTGGAAGAGCTTACGCTTGTTTCCAATGAAAAAAATCCGGAGGAGAGATTGTCTCAAACTCAGGATTTGAGCAAAATTCAAGAAATACTTGATATGATGAAGCCCCTGGACCGTCAAATCATGCTGCTCTTCCTGGAAGGGCTGGAACACGGAGAGATCTCTGCTATCACCGGTTTAACCGTTTCAAACATTGGAACAAAAATTTCACGCATTAAAAATATGATCAATAAAAATCTTTTAGAGGCGATGCGATGACATCTGAGAAAAATATTGAAGAAATCAGGAAACTTTGGCAAAAGTGGGATGGCGACATCACATCCCTTGATCGTGATCATTTTATCAAGGGCATCAACAAATTTACCAAAAAAATACGTTATCACAGTTATCGGGAGTATTTAGCGACATCGATACTTTCGACCCTCATTTTTTCCAGTATCCTCTCCAGTCCAAATATCATTGTGTCAATAATATATTCTCTTCTCATGTCCTTTTGTTTGAGTGACATAATCTATTTTTACTTCAAATCCAAAGCTGATCCGACACCTGAGAACTTCGATCGTTCTTTGGACATGATCGTCTATTTTAAAAAACAGGTTGACCGTCAAATCCGCTTCAACGAACTTGCCTTTATCAGCTACGTTTTCCCATATATTCTGATTGAACTGTTTTTTCAAATTTATAAAGTCTATTCCAACGGTTTTGCAGGATATTTTCACGACTTGATATTGGTATCGGGTATTAGCATGATATTGATTAATTATCATCTTCGGGAAATAAAGGCTTTAAAGCGGCAAAACGCTGAGCTTGACAATAACATGAGTGCCACATCGGACTGAGGCGCCCAATCTTATTGTATTAGATACCCCACCGCAATATCCATTTGGAACCTGAAAACGGGCAAACAATTGCGGATCGCCATTCTCCCCGTTCCTTGATCCCCCTTTAATACAAATGCAAAATGAAACTCAACCTATCTCTCTACCCTCTGTCCCCCTCCTTTCATAAGCTTTTCAACCTCGGAAAGCGTTGCCATGGAGGTATCGCCCGGCGTGGTCATCGCAAGCGCTCCGTGGGCTGCTCCGTAATCCACAGCCTTTTCAGGATCACCCGTGGTTAAAAATCCATAGATCAACCCGGATGCAAAGCTGTCCCCACCTCCAATCCTGTCAAATATCTCCAGGTCATTACGCTGAACCGCCTCGTGGAATCCGCCCTTATACCAGCAGACAGCACCCCAATCATTTATAGAAGCGCTCTTTACCCTCCTCAGCGTGGTCGCTGTTGCCTTCAAATTTGGATAAGCGGCGACAACATCCCGAATCATCATCTTGAATTTATCAACCTCTATCTTTGAAATATTCTCATCCATATCTTTAACCTCGAAACCGAGTGCGGCGACAAAATCCTCCTCATTGCCGATCATGACATCAACATAGCCCGCAAGCCTTCTGTTCACCTCTTTCGCCCTTTCCTTTCCCCCGATCGATTTCCATAGCGACGGCCTATAGTTCAAATCATACGAAACGACAACCCCATGCTTTCTTGCAGACTGCATGGCTTCCAGAACAACTTCCGACGTACTTTCGCTGAGGGCGGCGAATATACCCCCGGTGTGAAACCACCTTACCCCCTGTTTTCCGAAGATATCATCCCAATCTATATCGCCCTTCCTGAGTTTCGATGCCGCGCTGTTGCCTCTGTCCGACACTCCAACGCCCCCTCTTATTCCAAAGCCTCTCTCTGTGAAATTAAGCCCGTTTCTTATATCCCTGCCGATACCATCAGACTGAAACCACTTTATATGGCTTAAATCGACGCCCCCCTGCATGATCAAATCCTCAATCAGATGACCAACCTCATTATCAACCAATCCTGTGATAACCGAAGTCCTCATGCCAAAACACTTCCTGAGCCCTCGGGCAACATTATATTCACCCCCCCCCCTCCCATACTTTGAACTGCCTTGTCGTCCTGATCCTTCCCTCGCAAGGATCAAGCCTGAGCATGACTTCCCCGAGAGAGACAAGATCATACCTGACATCCCCTGCAGGCTTAATAGGTAGAGATTCCATGCTTCCTCCTCAAATTTACTGATGGATTCCAATAGGTTTTTTCAAATTTTTACTGAGAATATCCACCGAAATGGTATTATCAGAAAACAATTCCGGTCCACTATAAATTCAAAGTGGCCTTATGGAAAATGAAAAGTGCAAGGAGTCCGGCTTATGATGAAATCCATTTTATCAAATACAAAAATAGTTCCTGTGGTTGTGACAAATACAGTCGAGGAAGGAATAGGTATAGCCAAGGCACTTAAAAAAGGTGGACTGAATACCATCGAAATAACACTGCGAACTGAAAAAGCCCTTGAAATAATGGAATCGATTATAAAAGAGGTTGAGGGTATGACCGTCGGAGCCGGAACAGTC
>JADFZC010000369.1 GCA_015232735.1 Oligoflexales bacterium
AGACACTATATATCGAAAATCGGATGATCTGTTCAAAGAGATATTTGGCGGCGTTGGCACTCTTTCCCGGGATTTGAAGAAGGAAAATCCGGATATTGAAATCAAATGTGAAAATTTCAATGTCACAGAACATGGAGGTGAGCTTTTAAGGAACATTTTTGTCCATATCATCAGAAATTCAATGGACCACGGGATCGAAAGCGCTGAGGAGAGGATCTCGGCGGGCAAGAAACCGGCTGGAAAAATCTGCCTGACTTTGGATAGGGTGGATAGTCATGCGGTCATCCGCTATAAGGATGACGGCAGAGGAATCAACATTTCCAGATTGAGAGATATTGCGGGTAAAATGGGATTTCTTAAAGAAGAGGAGATGAAGGATCCGTACAAAGTTGTGAACATTATCTTCCATGAGGGAGTATCGACAAGCAAGTCAGTGACAGAGATATCCGGTCGCGGGGTTGGAATGGGCGCCATCAAGGAATATGTAGAGAAAGACGGCGGCCGTATTGAATTAAAACTTCTTGACTTACCGAAAGAAAGACAATCATTTGTGCCTTTCGAAATTGAATTGTCGATGCCGGTCGCTATTTTAGTTGCCTGATCTGCCTCTGCTAGATTTTTAGTTTAGTGGAAAATTCAAGAAGCCTTTTAATATTTGGATTTCTATCTACAAGATCCAGGAAACCTATCTTTCCCTTCTCAATGAGATTCATATCAGCCGTGTATTCCGCAAGACCTATCAGGTCCAGGGTCTCGGCCATCTCAAGGAATAACAGGTACTTTGTAATATTCGCTTTCAGCCTGTTTATCTGGTGCTCCTCTATTCTCGCCAGATTTTCGAATAAAATCTGCAGTTTGTTTCTGTCAAGCCTGTTCAGTGCCAGCGTCAGGGGATTTCTCTCAAGTCCCACAGCCATCATGAACCCGCTTAGCCTGGACTGGGTCAGTGCCGTGCGGCACTCCTCGATGAAGGGGATAATTTCATTGACCGTATCAAGATCAAGGAACATGTAGTACTGCATGACAAATGACTTGATCAGCATCATAACACCATGGAAAAGATGCGTCGGCGGTATATTCATATAGTAAGATGCGTCAAAATATATTCCCCTGTACTTGTGGTCGAAAAAGATCTTCTTGCCAAGTCTGTTTACACTGAAAATTGTTATTTTGTTCTTATTAAGAAACTGGGCGTATTTCTTAAACAGAGTTTTGTCGAAATACGGGTCCACCCAGTTGACCGGACGCCTTGCGCTTATAAGTTCGAGGGTGGAGACTCCAAGCTTCTTTGCCAGACTGGAAAGTGAAAATTTCTCGGAAAAAACCTTTATCATCACAGGCGAAAGCATCGACATGAGCTGATACAGATGCCCCTTCTTAAGTCCTGTGAAATACTCTTCGTCTATCCTGTTCCCTATATCCAGGGGATACGCCACCTCGTCCGGATAACGCCAGACCCTGTAGTTCCAGTTGATTAGGGAATGATACTCTCCGGAAATCATCGCAAAAGCCTGAACTGCAAGATGCTTGTCAAGTTCATTTTCAAATGCCTCATTTATGACATTCTCCGTCATACCCTCCTGAAAGTCGAGGCTGTATACAACATTTCGCCAGTCCCCTATCCTTGCGGCCTTGTTTTTGCCGGCAGGTTTGGGGTTTTCCTGTGAATAATCCTCTCTCTTCTGCATTGACGCCTCTTCGGCGATTGAATTGTCAAATCTGATAGTATCCTGTCCCACTCCGGTATCCACAAGCTGCGTTTCGGACAATGAAGGCATTTGCATCAGGTCATGAGACTCCTCCTGCTCCCTTTCCTCCTCTTTTGCTTCCGCCTTTTCCCCAATTTCCTCACGCATCAGTTCCAATGTGACAGGAAACTTGGCAAGCGCCTTGCTGTCCTCCTCCAGCTTGGGAATAATGTCTTCAAGAAGCACCTTGAGCTCATTGCTTCTTCCGGAATCCTTCAACAGAAAATATAGCGGAACCCAGACCCTTTCATCTTTCGGATGTTCGATATAATGATTATGCAATACAGACAGGGTATATTCCGGATCTTTCCCGTTTTCGAAAAACTTGATAGCCGTTATGACCTTCAATTCCGCCTCAATGTCTGCCGGCAGAAAGCGTGGAAGTCTGTTCAGCTTCACATAGTTGTTTACAATCATATCCATAAGCCCGGTATTTTTCGTCCTCTCAAACAACATCTCCGTGCTCGTGATGAACTTGGCGACATCCTTTTTATCGTTCAGCAATGACAAAACCCTATACCATGAGCCTATCGTACCATCAGCATCCCTCTGCCTTGAATTGAACTCAAGGCTGATCCAGGCTATCTGCGGATTGTTTATTCCATGATTGTCAAGCAATTCCCCTATTTTCGACGCTGACCTGATGTTTCCCACCTTGTACAGTTCCTCTATTTTGGAAATTGCTATCGTTTCCAGCTCTTTCATCTCATTCCATTCATACACCATAAATCCGAAAAGTTTTTCCAGAATATCAAGATAACGCCAGGTATTTGAATCCCTGAGGCAAATGATGGCATGCTCCCTTGCCTGACCCACATTGCCTATCTTCCTGAGATATTCGACTATCTCGTAGCGAACCAGCATTGGATGGTCGGACAGGGACATTATTTCATTCAGGGCTGTCATGACCTTTTCAGCATCAGGCAGTATATCGTCGCATATTTCGACAATTATCCTCCAGAGCCTGATCGTAAGATTTTTGTCGCTTATAAGCTTGATCTGCTTCTGTATCAAATCAAAAAATTCACTCCAGTTTCCGTTCTCTCTCACAAGTTCATAAAGCCGTCCTATTTTGGCGTCATCCAGGACTTTTTGTTGCGCTATATTCATAAGCAGCTTATATTCAGTGACGCAAAACTCTTCCTTGCCGTCAATCTCTTCAAGAATTTTTTCCGCATAACGGACTGATTCGGCGGTATCCTTTGCTGAAAAGCACTTTATCTCAAGATACTGCACAAGGTTCTTTTTGTCCTTGCTCAATACTTTTAAAACCTTATCCTCGCTTATTTCAGGTATCACCCCTTCATCGAAAAGGTACAGCACATACTTTTCCAGAAGTTCCGGCGAATCGGCACCCTCAAGAAGACTGATTGCTTTTTTCGCAACAGTGATCTTGTCTTCATCAGTATTGAAAAGGTTATGGTACAGCCTTTCGATGTATTCATATTTCCTTGGACTGCCGGTATTCGCATACGCTTCGCAGCAATAGTGTACCCAGTCCGATTTCAGAAAGTCGCTGCCGACATGCGTATCGATGAGAAAAACCACCCCATAAATTCCATCGAGGTCATCTTTCCCTTCATAATATGCAATGCGCTTCTTTACGGCCGTCTCGGCACTTTCGTCTTCCTTCATAAGAAGAACGGCATAATAATCTATCTCCTGAGGTGACAGTATATCATTCGAATAGGTGACAAGATCCTTCAAAACCTCCGTGTGTTCGGATTTGGATGTCTGTTTCAATCTCAGTTTAAGGCAGTTTGTAAGCGATATGCTGTCATTAATGCCCAAATAATATTCTTTCATGAAATGGTACGCATCGGGTTCCAGCCATCCAAGTTCCAAAACCCTGTAATAGTGGACAACTGCGGCCTTCGGATCATCCAGTTTCTGCCTGCACAGTTCACCCAGCTGATTATTGTAGGATGCTTCATATATCTGTCCCTTTTCCTTTTTTGTTCCCTGATACAAATCCCTGTAAATCTCCTTCCAGTCGAAATAACC
>JADFZC010000370.1 GCA_015232735.1 Oligoflexales bacterium
TATTCGCGTCCCCCTCGGGGATTCTTTGGGGTATTTCATGAGCCCTAATATGCTGAAAGCATAAGTATATCAGTCTATTAAATCTGTGGATAATAAAATGTCGCTTTCTGCTACAGTCCACGGATCGATCGCGACCCCAACGTTGTTTTTTGAAAATGTCCAAACTTGACGTCTATGCCGCATTTCGCGCCATAGACTGATTTATAGATTGACTTTGATTTGGCCCTCTGCGCATATTCATTGGAATTGAATACGGAAGATATAAAAGTCAACTACCCCGCTCTAAAAGGAGGAGCTTGAAAGGAAACTTCCGATGAAAAAACTTCTGAAGGAACTTGTTCGAAAATCCGGCGGCTTTGTTGAGCTCAGATACCACAAGCGAATATCAAACTCCTTTATCGCTCAGAGGGGGCGTGTTGATGTGGCAGATCATTCCGAGGAATCGGGGGTTGGGGTAAGAGCCCTTGTGGAAGGTGTCTGGGGGTTTGCGGCCACTTCGGACCTGGAGGTTTCCAGTATTGAGGGAGCCGTCAGGGATGCCCAGAGGAATGCGAAGGTTCTCAGCAGGGTCAGGTCCAAGGAATCATCAGAAATCAGATTGGCTTCTTCTGAGTTGTCCAGGGAGGACCATGTTGCCGAGGGTACCTCGGAGATATTGAATATGTCCATATCCGAGAAGCTTTCAGAGGTCATAGGGTATGAAAAGAAATTAAGGAAAGCCTCTTCAGTAATCCATACGGCCAAATGTCACTATTGTGAGCTGGTTGAGGAAAAAATAATTGTAACAAGCGATGGTGCCGAGGCAAGTCTGAAAATCGCTCAGCCTGAGATAACCCTTACAGCAATAGCTGAGAAGGGGGGAGAGCAGGTTTCAGCAAGAAAAACGGCCGGTGTTGTTGGCGGTTGGAACTGTCTTTTGGCTCATCCCTCTCTGGTTAACATGGTGGATGAGGTTGCTCAGGTGGCGGTAGATCTTATTAAGGCAAAATATCCTCGGAAGGGCAAAAGGCGGGTTATTTTATCTCCTTCCGTGGTTGGACTTTTATGTCATGAAGCGATAGGACATACGGTAGAAGCTGATTTTGTCAAGTCTGGTTCCGTGGCTCGTGACAAGATCGGTGTAAAGGTCGCTTCAGATCTTGTAAGCATCTATGATACCGGAATGGATGATGGAGTCGGATATGCCGCCGGAAGGATACCGTTTGATGATGAAGGGGTAAAAACAAGAACTGCAAAGATAATCGATAGGGGGATTTTGACTTCTTATTTGCATAACCGCGAGTCTTCGTTCGAGTTTCAGATCCACCCCACGGGAAATGCTAGAGCCTGGCTTTACAACGACGAGCCTTTGATCCGCATGAGAAACACTTATATGTTGCCTGGAACCAGTAAACTTGAAGATATGATCTCTGAATTGGACGACGGATACCTGATCGAAGGTGGCGGAGGCGGTCAGGCGGACAGCAATGGGGAATTCATGTTCGGCTGTTCCCATATATGGGAGATCAAGAATGGGAAGAAAGGCAGGCTTTTCAGAAGCGCAACTTTGTCAGGTATTGCATTCGATGTGCTTTCGAGTGTTGATTCTGTGAGCCGGGAGTTTTTATGGGATCTTGGCTCAGGATACTGTGGCAAGGGACAGCCGGCCAAAGTGGATGCGGGAGGTCCATATATTAGATGCCTGATACATGTGGGAGGGCATAAATGAGAGAAGGATCTTCATATTTCGGGACGAAAGACGAAAAACTTATTGATCTGGGTGAATATGCTCTGAATCATGCCAAAAAGCTTGGAGCTGACGAGTCAAAGGTGCTTATCAGCCAGGCCCAGGAGAAGCGGCTCGTCGTGGAAAACAATGAATTCACAACTGCCATGAGCGATAAGGCTGAGAGGCTTTCGGTCACAGTGCATAAAGACTTCAGGAAAGGAACATCTTCAATCAACAGCTTTTCCGGAAAGGACAGTGAGACTGCGGTCCGAAGCGCCATTGAAATATCCGGTTTTTCGATTGTTGACAATGATCTCAATTTTCCGGATGCGGCCCTGGCACCAAGGGCGGAAAGGCTGGGATTTCTTTATGATGAGAACGTAAAAGAGCTTTCCATGGACCAGATTCAGGAGACAATGAGCGATATCCTTGAGATATTCAGGTCTGATTCGAGGATTTGCATAGACCGTTACGAGATGACAATAGATGTTTTAAGGAATGCGCTTCTTAACTCCCATGGCGTGAGACAGATTGAAGATCAGACGATGGTTGGTTGGGATTTCATGGGGATGACGCGTGATGGCACTGAGGTGTCTTCCATGGATTACGATGGAGGCTTTTCGTACAAAGTCGAAGGTTACAGGGAGAAGGTCCTGAAGGATGCCCAGGCATTTATGAAAAAGATTCTTGGCAATTTAAAGCCCAGAAGATGTCCGATATACAAGGGTGCTCTCATTTTCAGCCCCAGGGCCGTTGAATCGATTCTTTTGGATTGCTGGCTTTATCATATCGAGGGACGGCAGGTTATGGATGGAAAAAGCAGATGGAAGGAGTGTGTTGGAAAAAAAGTAGTCTCAAAACAGATTGCACTTTGGGATACCCCTCATGTGGAGAATCTGCATGGATCAACTTCTTTCGATGATGACGGGATTCCGACAAAGACAATGCCCGTCATAGAGAATGGAAGACTGCTCCTGCATTTGCATGACTGTTATACTGCAAGAAAAACAGGCAATATTCCCAAAGGTACGGCCGGCGGTCCGTTCGCGATTCATCTTAAGGGGGGGGATGTGGGAATTGAGGACCTTTGCCGTTACAAAAAAGAGATTTTGTATGTGGATAGATTTTCCGGGAATCTGGATGTCCTGACCGGGGATTTCAGCGGAGTTGCCAAGTCAAGCAGACTGATTGCGAACGGTGAAGATGCACATGCCCTCACTGAAACGATGATTGCCGGTAACGTTTTTGATATATCAGGAAAAATAATCGGCATAAGCAGAGAAGAGGAAATTGTGTCAGGGTTCTTGCGCTGTCCTCATGTTTTATTGAAAGGGGTGGAGGTTTCGGGGTAGGAGTTTATTTTTTCGGGAGATGTTTCGCGTGTTCCACTATCAGTGCATGAAATTCCTGGTATAACTCGACATCATTGGGAAGGTTTTTCTCAAATATTGATTTAATTTCATCGTAGGATGCTTTCATGGAAAAGAGGTTATGTGATGAGAATATCCTTCTGGTATAGGCGTCCACAACAAAAGTTGCGGTGCCGTACCCATAAAGTAAAATCGAATCGGCAGTTTCGGGGCCAACTCCCCAAAGTGAAAGCAGTTCTTCCCTTCGAGGAGTTCTTCCTTTCAGTTCCAGATAGAAGCTGGAAAGCACCTTCAGCTTTTTGGCTTTTTGGTTATAGTAGCCTGAAGGCATGATAATCCCGGCAAGTGTATCCATATCCGAATCCACAATTTTGGATGGTTCCATAAGACGCTGGCTTTTTAGGTTAAAAAGTGCTTTTTCCACATTCACCCAGTTTGTGTTTTGCGTCAATATCGCGCCAACGCATATTTCAAAACGTTCATTTTGGGTTTTTGGGTAGGAGTAGTCGCCTGGATGATATCCTCTCAGAGAGCCTGTTTTTGTCGGGTTCACACCATCGACGTCTTGCAGGGGCCACCATCCCTGGGGGCCATACTTGCCATAGAGGGATTTGTAATATTCAAGAAGGTCAATCATCTATTTCTGGTTTATGTTTATTGGGAGGGCTAC
>JADFZC010000025.1 GCA_015232735.1 Oligoflexales bacterium
GATTTGGCCTTGAAAGACGCATTCACTCTTTTAGCTCCCGATAGCAATATGCAAATCCTAGATGCAGGGTGCGGTAGCGGCAGGTTACTTTTTCATGCTAAGGATTTTTTGAAAAAAGGTGGCCAATTAACCGGAATTGACATCGATGATGAAGGACTAAACACAGCAAAAAAGCGAGCTCATGATTATGGGATCAACAAATCAGTCAATTTTATAAATGCGGATCTTCTTTCCTTTGGAGATCCTTCTCTTCCTTTGTTTGACGGAATTATTTCCAATTTCGCTATTTATACCCTTTCTGAAGAGAAAGACCGGATACTTTTCCTTTCCAATATCGCAAAATTTCTAAAACCAAAGGGGAGAATGGTAGTCGGCCTCCCCAGTGAAACCTACAATATTAAAAGCATTATTGGTGATGCTTTATCAAAAGAAAAGGCACTTCGAGGAAGTTTTTCTCCGATTTACCATTATAGAAAGCACTTTATTTATCCAAAAGCTTTCACCGTTATGATGCCCATCGAAAAAGCAATAGATGGAGGAAGATTTCATAAATTCTCGACCGAAGAAATTTCATCATTGTTCGTCAGCGCCGGATTCAAAAGAGAAAACATAAAAATATGGAAAACATACGGAGGGAATGGATATCACGTTCTCGCCATTAAAGAATAATCATTACTTTGGGAACATCATGAGAAACCGAGCATTCTTATCTGGTATTATCTTATTAGTTCTTTTAACATCCCCCGGTATATCATTAGGAGCCCCTCTTTTTATTCACGGGATTGAAGACAAAGCTCAAAATTATGGCATTTCAAATGTTATTGATTTCGCTTCCGCAACAAATAATGATCCTGAAGTCCTGTCCTTTTCTGAGAGTATCAATCTTGGCGCAAAAAACACAGTTTTCTGGTTTTGGTTTGACATTAATGACACCATGTATGGAATCAATCCGATTATATCCGTCAATAATAGTTTTCTAAATGAAATTGATTTCTTTAAGGTAACATCAACCGGAGAGGTCGAAAGATATTCCACCGGAAGGAAATTCCCATATTTGTCTAGATTGGTTCACTTTAAAGATTTTCTGTTTCCTATTCATTTAGAGAAAAACCAGTCTGCAAAAATATTCCTTAGAGTAAAACACTCTGGTCCTTTTCAAGTGCCAATAAAAATATATACCCTTGACGACATTATGGTTAGGGCCAGAAATCATTACCTTTATTCCGGTATTTATTTTGGAACTATTCTCATAATTTTCATTTATGCTTTATTCTTATTTGTCACTCAGAAACAAACAGTATATCTGAACTATGTTGTATCCCTCTTTCTTTTCTGTTTATTTTATTTGACTCTCTCAGGCGTTGGTTATGAAATTTTATGGCCGGATTACCCGGCATGGAATCTTAAAAGCTCAATTGTTTTGGGAGGGCTTTACTTTGCTTCTCTTGCTATTTTCACTAAAACATTCCTAGGTCTTAAGAAGATTTCAAGACTTTTGGATGGACTAATGACGCTATTATTTTTCATTGGTTTGGGGATAAGCATCCGAGCATACATTCAATACGATCTAAGAATAATAAAAATATTGGATCTTTACATGTCGCTTATTCCTTTCTTTCTTTTGTTGACCGGCATATGGGGGGTAAAGAGAAAAGTTTCTGCAGCATATTTTTACCTTTCTGCAGTGACAGTCTTTTTCTTCTGTATTTGCATATATGCGCTTAAGGATATCGGAATAATCCCAACCAATAAAATTTCTAGCAATTTTCTTTTGATAGGGTCTTTTATCGAAATCGTCATTTTCACATTCGGATTGTCTTATAAAGTTAAAAAGCAGATAAAAGACTTGGAAGCGGAAAAAATCTCGCTTCTCACTCAACAAATTAAGGCAGAAAAAGACCTTGCTGACGAGCGCGTAAGAAGCTCAACAAGCAATGCGATCGCCAACACTACTCAAATGTTGGCCCATGATGTTAGAAAACCTTTTTCCATTTTAAAAATCGGCCTTGATATACTTCGTGGAGTCAGAAGCATACCTGAATTAAAAGAAACCTTGGATACATTTGCTCCAGAAGTTGAAAAAGCAATCACCTCCGTGGGAGGCATGATAAACGATGTGATGGAAATTGGACGGACCACAGCCCCAAACCAGGAACCTGTCTCTGTGGAATCAATTATTGAATCCTGCTTATCAGAACTATGCCAGGTATACCAGGAAGCAGAAATTACAATTGACTATGATCTTGCCCATACACATATGCTCAATGTTGATTCCTTGAAGGTGGGAAGAATTTTCTCCAATATTCTGGGAAATGCTTTTCAAGCGATTGGATACAAAGGGAATATTTTAATAAAAACCTCAGAAGAAGATTCCATGATGAAGATTTGCCTTGGGAATAAGGGGTCGTTTATTGCTCAGGATGATCTTCCGCATCTATTTGATGCCTTTTTTACCAAGGATAAGAAAGGTGGAACTGGCCTCGGACTTGCCATAGCCCAGAAGGTGGTGATTAATCATGGTGGAAAGATATGGTGTGAATCTTCAAAAGAAAAAAATACCGTCGAATTTTATTTCACACTCCCAGTCGAATTAAACTTGAAGAATACAACGACTGCAAAGCTGGCTAAGACAACAAAAGCGATCATTGCGTCGAACAAGTTATCTGTTGACCGTTTCAAAGCAACAGGAGACTGCGTCGAGGCCACAATTGACCCTAAATTATACATCACTAATACTATCGAATTCTGCCGAAAGTCAGGTAAAAAGCTTAGAGTTGCGGTCATTGATGATGAAGCTGTTTATAGAAACGCCATTAAAGATATGTTTGAGAAACATGAAGATCTGAATGATTTAATAGAAGCAGATTTTTTCGAAACTTCGGAGCCACTATTAAAAGCCTTTTCCGTCAATCCATATGATTTTTTAATATGTGACATTGATTTAGGTCCAGCCTCCATAAATGGATATGAAATCTTAAAGATAATCCGTCAGAATGGCTACAGAACTGCGATTTGTGTACACTCTAATAGAAGTCTCCCTGAAGATTATTCTCTATCTATTCAATTAGGTGCACAGGCATTTTTGACAAAACCTATGACTTACCTTCACTTTCTTAAATTTCTATCCTGTGGTCTTGAAAGCATGCAATCTACCGAAATGAAAGAAAAGCGACAGAACAACAGCAATTCCCATGAAAAAGAAAAAATTATTCTTGTAGATGATGAAGCCTTCTATAGAAAAACGCTTTCCAAGGGACTGAACGATGCTGATGTCACTTTATTCGAAAACCCGGAAAGTTTGCTTTCTAGACTGGAAAATGACATGAACTACCTTTCTGAGATAAATGGAATCATTCTTGATAATTATTATGATGATAGCAAAATCACTGGACTTGATATTGGAGAATTCATAAAGAAAACTCAAAGGTTTAATAATCCAATTATCCTTATGTCAAATGGCATTTTTTCTAAAGAAGATATCCAGGGCAAGGTTGATGGAATACTCGATAAAACACCTCGGAGATGGCTGGAAATAAAATCTCTCTTCCCTGCAGAAATATGACTGAAACAAGACCAAACCCCACTGCTTAATTATTTCTTCATTGAATCCACAATTGATAGTTTTGGGAAAATTTTGATTTTAAATTGATTAAAAAAATAAGGGCAGAAAGATAGCATTTCCCGGCAAAGATCCTGCAATTTTTCAAAAAGGTTAGTTTTTAATAATATTGATTGTTAGATTTCCCACGCCATCCCTAGTCATCCTGTGAGATCCCCCCACAGACTTTTAGATCACATGAATCACGCAAAAATTTTTGCATGTGTTAATGGAAGTCTAGATGTGAAGGTTAATATCCATATTTTGGAAATGTGTCATTTAGATCTTGTCCAGGCTATTTCCAAGACCCTTATGGTAAATGTCAATGGCAACTAAGTCGTTCATTATTAACCCGTTACATTTATCTTAAGGGTTGGAGAATCGAAAATACGAGATTTAAAAATTTATTATATGACCTTTTGACATCCCCAGAACCCTCACTTTTTTCTTTCCAACAACACTTCACAAACTAATCGCACATAAACATAACAGATATGGTGCAATTGTCTTACATTTTGACGGAGTTCGTGCAGAATATAAATATATTCTGGAATAAAATATGTTATTGAAATAATTTGACAATTTATAATATATTTCAAACACTACAAAATATGGAGTATTATTTGCATGTTAATCTTTGATGATTTATATCATATTTTGATGTATTTCAATTTTATGTAAATGCTTGTTTTGTTTTAAAATAATTATAACATTTTTTGGTAATATAAAAGTTGCAGGCTTTTTTTGATGTAATTTTACATTTCCAGTAAAGTAATTTATTATTTTATTGAGGTGTTTTTCTATGAAATGCCTGAAATTTTCATTTATGTTTTATCGAGATGTAACTATTAAATTTTTGCTGTAAAGTTTTTAATGCACTCGTCGAAAAAAAGTACTATTAAAGCCTTGAATTTAAAAGTTCAACTAGTTGGAGTAATGCCGTGAAAGAGACAAATATAGAAACAAGAAAAATAGTAGTTAATATTGATGAGGAGATTAATCTTGTAGCTTTTGAAGCTTTTATAGAAAAACTAAAATCTGAATTGGCATGTAGCAACCAAAGTTCATGCAAATGAAAAAAGAATCGAAAATTAATAGAACAGGGATCATAAAACCTCTCGCAAAATCGTGAGGTTTTTTTATTTGGAGGCGAAAAATGCTTATAAAATTAGGAATCGAAAATTTTAAAGCATTTGGTAAACTTCAGGAAATTGACCTCAGAAATTTGACAGTATTATCAGGTTTAAACAGCTCTGGTAAAAGTTCTGTTTATCAAGTACTGCTATTGCTTAAACAATCATTGAAAAGTAGTCATAATAATTTATTTTTCAACATACCAAAACTTGACTTGAATGCTGAATACTTACAAATCGGTCAAAAAAAAGAACTCTTACATGACATTAATAAAAATTATATACGATTCATTTTTCATGACGATTCAGGATGCATTCTTGAATTATCCTTTGTTCTTCACAACGAAGAGTCTCTCGAAGAGTTTTTACTTCAAAAATATTGTTACACTATGCCCCATAATGAGGGTCAAGAGTCAAACATTTCTTTAACTCTCGATATCACAAGCATGAAATGGCAAGTTGAAGCCAAAAATGCATTAACTCTCGCTGATATCGCGGTTGATAAACAACTTGATGAAATAATTAGAACACTTTTAAAAGAAAACTTTTCAAAGAATTGTGAAAATAAAATGGAGGATGATCAAAAAGAGAAAATAATTTCTGAAATCAAAAAAAGAAATATTTACAAAGAATCAGTAAGCCTATCTCCGGTAGACAAGATTCAGTTTATAAAAATGACTCCAATAGTAATGTCGGCACCAATTGATAATTATTATAATATATTAGCCGATGACATCCAAAATATCCTTGGAAATAAGAATTTTTTAAAAAAGTTATTAAAAGAAAATGATATCAAATTTGAAAAATTAGATGTCAGAGGGGATTCTGCATCATTTTCATCATTAGCTATTAACTTGTTTTTAGAGGAATTAATAATTGAGATTCCCCCTTTTAGAGGTTTGCCACAAAGGGTATATCAAAACAGCATGCATTTAAGTCCTCTTAAAGGTTTTAGTGAAAATAAATCACTGAAGGTCCCATATAGATTTAATTTTACAAATAATAAACCAATCGAAGACACTTTGGAAACGGCCCTAAATTATTGGGTTGTTGATTTTTTTGGGTTGGCTGAAAAAGTGACCTTTCATGAGTTAGTAGCAGGCGTAGCTTCAGAAATTTCTTTACGAATAAGTGGAAGAGAAATATTTATTAACAACATGGGTTTTGGGATTAGTCAAATTCTTCCCGTCATTTACAAAATATTAAGTTTTAAATCAAAAATGTTCTTCGTCATAGATGAACCAGAAATCCATTTGCATCCTTCAATGCAGTCTAAGTTGGCTGACTTTTTCTATGAAATGGCGTTAGTAGGGAAATCGATGCTTATCGAAACTCATAGTGAACCCCTATTAAACAAATTAATCTTTCTCTTAATAAAATACAAACAAAAATCAAACGAAGTTGCCATGCTGTGGATAGAAAGAAAAAACAATGAAGCAGAAGTTCGAGAAATACAATTCGATGATCTTGGTTACTTAATTGATGCTCCAGAAGGTTTTTTGGACGAGAAAAAGAAGATTACTGAAGAATTAACAGAAATTAGATTGACGAAATTAAATGATAGTGAATAGAAATACTCGCCTTCATCTGGTATTAGCACTGTCACCACATTTGACGAATACTCTATTACAAGAGGGTATTTTAAATGATGATGCTGTAGAACTCATAATAAAAGTAATTGGTTTATTTAAGACATTTGGCAGCAACATAATCCTAATCATACCTAAAATTTTCAGTGGTTACCTTTTATCAAACCTAAAATTAAAAGCACTCATCACACCAATTTTAAATGACCCACAATCTAATATTCTATTCGCAAAGTCAGAAATTAATAGTTCATGTATTCAAACCACTGAATCTATCAACGACCTTTTTAATACCAATCTCAGTAAAGTTTCCAATCCGGAACATATCAACATTATTAATATTTTGAGAAAAGAAAGACTCCCAATTTTTGTAGACTACATTCAAAGGAATATCACAAAAAAAAAATGTGAGCACTGCCCAAACTCCCTTTGTGGACAATACTTGGATGTCACATCGTTTATTTTGCCATCATTAGAAAATTTAAGAAAATATGTAACGCTACACGAAAAATATTTTTTCCCACCATCTACTAATTCCCCATTAGTTATCGAGACAATCAAATATTATGCATTTATTCAGGCCTTTTTTGACAATATGCCACTAGATGATATTGAAAAAATTGATGATATTAAACATGTATGCGGATTTTTAGATGACCTGAAAGGAGTCTCAATATCAGTACTAAAGGATGTTGCATACTGCAGCTTTAAAGCGTTAGCATTCCCAAGTGCACAGGATAAACGAAATAGACATCGATATAGTATCGATTGGCATTCGAACTCACCTAATAGTATGAATGGCACATCATTATATAGATGCGATATCGTACCTATAGGAAAAACAGGAATAACAGATAGTGGAAAAACAAGAATTCTAATAGGCAAGCGTAATATGGAGAAATATTTACTGTGCTTTACAGAAGATCATAATTTTACTGATTCAACAATATCTAATCGTGTGGATAGCATACCAAAACAGCCATCCTAGAAATGATTAAGACAGATCAGATTTCGCACCAGTAATTAATTCACCTAAAAATGTTCCAATGTAATTTAACCATACAATCAACGTAAGAAAACATAATAGATAATTCTCAGTAGTAGAAATTGTCAAAAACTGTTTTCAACAATACATTATAATAGTGACAAAACCCACCGATCACACTGCCATGAATACTCAGGAATTGTCGCACTTTTTCCCAAAATCGTTGCCGTACCATAAGTTCCCGTGGATAAGTCACATTTCGCAGTACCCGTCGCTTTTTGACCCGCTGTGTATTCTGTCACATTCACAACACATTGATCATTCGAGCCAGAATATCTTCCAGGATAAAAATCATAAGCAGAATATGGTGCGGTATCTCCTGTTCCTTTAATAGCCAATCCATCATCCGTCCCACTCGTGATCGTAAGTGCTTGCCCAATTTTTGACAGATCGCTAAAGGAAAAAAACAAATAGAGGACTTTTGTTTCACCTAAAACAGAATTATTTGACAATTTTATTCTTCCTTCAAGTTTATTTACACCTGATGAGGAACTAACCGCACAATCCGTCAAAGACTCGGTGAATGTAGAACCATTAATGATAACATCTTTCTGTTTAAATGAGATGTTATATTGTGCACTCTTCTCAGAGCTTTCACCGGCTATTGTTGATAACCGATATGCAATTTTTTTTGTTTCAGGAACGCTGACACAAGTTGAACCAGTACTGACACCGCCGTAACATTCACTCCATGCAAAACTCCAAGATCCATCTGCCTTCTGTATTTCAAGGGCGCCACTCCCAGCACCATCATCTTTCTTTTTAAAAATAACAATAGGCCCATAATCATAATCTCCTGGCGGTGGTGTTAAAGTAACATCATTGGCATCCAGCCTTGCTTGTTCTTCTTTCTTCGAGCTTGAGCTAGATCCGCAAGAAAGCACAAATATCGTTGATACGATTATTAAAACCAAATCTTTTAAAATCATAATAATGTCTCCTTCTCTCATATGAATAATAATTAATAGAAACCACTCACCTTATTACGCAAATGAAATAACCATAAACACCACTGCATTTATCGGACGAATAATCATTAACTTTAACTATAAGTATAATATATAGACTATAGTTCTATAGATCTTCTTGTCACTTCTTCTTAAACTTCAGTTTAAGTCAGGGAGTAATATGGCAAAAGGATTGCGAGAAATTGTCGCCAATAATATTAGAGATCTCCGAATACAAGCAGGTCTCACACAGGTTGAATTAGCAAAAAAAGCAAAACTAACCGACGTATATATTTCCAGAATCGAACAAAAATCGAAAAATTTGACCCTTGACTCAATCGAACAAATAGCAAATGCGCTAGAAGTGCCAATCTCATCTCTTATCAAAGATGTTTCTACAACATTTCCTAAGCAAAATAAAAAAACGGCTAATTCAATAAGGCATGCAATAAAGGTACTTGAATTATATCTGCAGACTATAGAAAATGAGAATTCTTAAGAAAAAACGTCCGATATTTCGATCTTTTCACTATCGTATTTTATTTTAAGAATCTATCAATTAAATTATTGTAAGGATTTTATAAGTCAATATTATACTAATTTTAATGGACCAGTATTGATTTCGGTAAATGTTGAAAAAAGGAATAAAAGATGGGTGGCCTAGGAAGTTCAAGATGGGAGGAAAAATATAAGCCCAAAGAGTTGGTTGAAGAGTGTTTAAAAGTTTTTCTAAAAAACTGCGGCCAAAATCGTATCGAATTTTTAATCAAAATCCCATATCGACTCCAACAGTTTTTTGACATTAATAAATTGGAACCTGGAAAAGGGTATTTTGTTATCCATTGGTCCGATCACAGACCTAGAGTCACCCAATTTAATAAGGATTCTATTGAATTAATTTTTACTACACCCACATTTAGTGGACATTTCTATTGGATGATTTGTCCGGAATGCAAACAAAAAGTTAGAACAATTTTTTTAACACGAATATCGCCAAATTTTAAATGCAGAGTATGTTGTGATTTAACCTATAAATCCTCTCAACAACATAATAGATCTAGAAAAAAACTACTTCAATCAATCGGGCTGTTATCCGCCGTTTAAATTTGGAAAATCCTCATTCATACCATTTCTTATATATGCCTGGCGTTGCCTTAAAGAATCATATTTTTGTCTGCATTCAGGATTATCTTCTTTACTACAAAACCTTGCGTCAGACCTTTTACCATACAAGATGCGGCCACAAAGTTCACAAAATTTAATCCCTTTTTGCTCTGTAATATCATCTAGTAATTGTTTCCAAAAAAATCCAAGCCATCCAAGACTCCAATTAACGCTCACAGGATTCTTACTTATATAGTTATACTGATTTGAGTTTATCATTCTATTAAAATCTCCATTTTCATTGAGTTTAATACCTAGACTATACTCTGCTTCCTCCAAGATAACTTCTTTTGGTAGTGAGAGTCTCGGTCCAAGCCATGCATGCTCAAACCCTGTTGAAGTTGTTGAACATAGCAATTGAACCCAATTTTCAGCAACTCGTTTTGCGAATTTATAATGCCCATTCTGATAATACCAAAGACATCTTCTCATAACAAAAACATGATGAAATAATATTTCAGGACTTAATATTTTTGGAAAAAAACAACAGAAAGGAGCAGGCCATTCAATTGAAAATATTCCATAAGTCCGCATAGTCGCCTCATCCTTAAATAGTACTTTTCTATTTCCTTTAATAACCATTTCAAATTTTTTTAACTTGTTTAATTCAGGCACTATCATTCCATTAGGATCGGTTGTCATCATATAATTTAATAGATCTTCATCATTAAAATTTGCTTCTATTACCTCTTTAGTCTCATCTATTTTCTTAATCGGAAGAATAACTCCATCTATTAAATCAGTCATAAAATTTTGGATAATAGGTTTGCCATCAAGGAAACTAATTTCTCCGTTTTTCAAAATTGGGATACCACACATGCCTAAAGCTCGTTTATTGACAGGCTTTATTATCGGACTAGTATCAAGCCATTGCACATATAGTTTTTCTGGTAATTTTTCCGAGGAATAATGATTCGGATCAATTCTAGGATAAATATATCCTCCTTTTGAATAATGAAATATTTCTATGGAATTAAAAGTTATTGCCGGAATCGCACATTGGGAAATAATTAACCCGTCCATTTTTTCATGCCACCTAATGGGTCTTTTCAATCCGGGTAATAAAAAGACTCTATTCTCACCACTCCAAAAACACCTCACTTTATTAATATCACTTTTAAATCCAGCATGATTTGGTCCGAAATCTAAAAATGGCCTCCAAACTTGAGTAACTAATTTATTAAACGAATTCATAAAACCTCACACGATATCTCACACGATAATTCAAACTAGTTTATGAACTATATTTCTTTCTTTTACATCAAAAATTTTTGAGGAGGTAACATATGAAATTAACAAAGCTCAAACTTCTTAGAATGCAAAACGGGCTTAACCAATGGGAACTAGCCAATCTTATTGGAATAAGTGAAACCCATCTATCAAGAATAGAAAATGGGCGGGCTACCCCAACCGCAGACTTATCGATCAAGTTGGCAACCGCTTTAGGAGTCTCAATAGAAAATGTGACTTTCCAGAAGTGTTTCGACAGAACAATTAATGACCCTTTTATACAAGTCAATAGCAAGTCCACTGTTGCTGACAAAAAAATATCTTATCAAAGAGGACATAATCATGAAAATAGTTGATATAACCGACCGCTCCTCCTGTCTAAATGAATTTCAAGATTTTGCTAAAGCCAATGGATATAACTTGCCAGAAGCCCCTCCTATCGGTCAATTTTATCGTTTTCCCATAGATTCAAAAGATACAAAAAAATCAGCCTGGTGCTTTCTTTATGAAATCTCCATCCCAGGAGAACATATTCCTTATCTTTATGGCAATATTGGAGATTGGAAAACCGGCAACAAAACTGAATTCAAACCAAAATGCAAAATGAAAGGAGCTGAAAAGAATTTAATAGAGAATGCTAAAAAAGAATTCAATGAAAGATATGAGATAGAACATCAAGCTTTACAGGAAGAGGCAAAAATTAATGCCTCCCAACGATGGGAAAAAGCCTCTGTATCAGGTGAATCAGGATACTTCCGGCGTAAAGGAATAGTCTCATTGCCAGGTATTCGATATGAAAAAGGCGGAATTGCATTGATTCCCATGTGTAACTTACAAGGGGAATTATGCGGGATTCAGACAATTCTTCCGAATGGAAACAAACTATTTGAAAAGAACATATCGACAAAAGGACTCACATTCCAAATTGGCGAATTACGCTCCAAAATATACCTATGTGAAGGCGTTGCTACCGGTTTTTCGATATATGAAGCTTCCAAGGAAATAGTATTCTGCTCTTTTTCAGCAGCAAATCTAAAAATCTCGGCAAAGCTACTTAGAGATAAATTTCCGGATCACCCAATTATTATTTGTTCCGATAATGATGAGTGGACGAAAGGTAATCCAGGAATATCTCAGGTCAGAGAAGCTGCTATTATCGGCCAAGCACAAATAGTGATCCCCAGATTTAAAGACAAAAAATCAAAACCCACAGATTTTAACGATCTTCATAAATTGGAGGGGATTGAGGAAGTTAGGGTTCAATTAACCAATTATGAAATACCATGCATATGTATATCTGGAAAACAATGTCGAGATATCTATCGTGAAATTTGGCGTGCTTTGTTATCGGATGATAAATTTTGCCTTTCGATTTACCTATATCAAGACTCTCTTATCATGATTAAGAAAGATGGTAATGGATGTATAAAGTTTGAGCCCATAGTTCCAGAAGTTTTTTTTAATATGCTAATAAATAGAATTGATTTTGTAAAAGAACGGAAAAAAGGCCTTGTCCCAACAAGACCAGATATGCAAATGGTGAAAACATTAATGCATAGCTGTCCTTCCAGTTTACAACAAATTGAAGGTATTAAACGAGCACCTTTTGTGACTAACGAAGGGAAAATCATCTATAAACCAGGTTTCAATAAAGAATTAAAGATATTCCTTGATTCGGATATTGGCTTAAAAATAAAACCAATTCATCAAAAACCAAGCCCAGAGGATATTCGAAATGCTATCGATGTTTTGCTAAACAATATGTTAGGGGATTTCAGGTTTGAGAATAATTCAAGTAAAGCGCATATAATAGGAGCTCTAATACAACCTTTTGCTCGTAAGTTAATAGAAGGACCAACACCCATCTATTGCATAGAGGCCCCCACTGCCGGATCTGGAAAAGGTTTATTAGCTGACGTCATTTCCATAATTTCGACAGGGAAGGCAAATCACCCGACGACTTTGCCGGATGAAGAAAGTGAAAAAAGAAAAAAAATCACATCTATTTTATTTGAATCACCAGATACTATTCTACTTGATAATATACCTACAGATAAAATGCTAGATTCTTCTTCTTTAGCTTCTGTAATCACATCAAGGTACTGGAGCGACAGAATACTCGGATCTAATCGATTAATGTCTTTTCGAAATGATGCTACATGGATTATAACAGGAAATAATCCATTATTTTCTTTCGAATTAAGTCGTAGGGTAGTAAGAATAAGGATCGATCCGGATCACGAATGTCCTTGGGAAAGGAAAGATTTTACCCATCCCGACTTGCGCAAGTGGATTTTGGAAAACAGATCCGACTTAATCCATGCAATTTTAACTCTTATATCCAATTGGATCGCTAAAGGAAAACCTGACAGTTCAAAAACCCTGGGCTCATTTGAAAGCTGGTCATCGGTAATCGGAGGAATATTGGAGGCCGCTGGTATTGCAGGATTTCTGGAAGATTTGAACCATGACGATGAATTAGCTGATATGGCTACCGAAGAGTTGCTTGAATTTGTTGAAGAATGGTGGTTATGGTATAAAAATCAAGAAGTTACGGTCACAGACCTTTTTAGAATGTGCTCCGATTTAAATTTGATGAATACCATCATAGGTACTCAGTCTAAAAAATCGTCTGTAATAAAACTTGGACTTGAACTAAAAAATAAAAGGGGGCGGATCTTTAAAGGATATAAAATTAACTATGTACCCAAAAAAAGCACACATCATGGCCAAAAATACTTTCTATCTGAAATTACACAAGAAAAGCGGGAGAATGAAAGTAAATTGTCCATCAAATACGGGGATGATGGGCAAGTTGGGTATGATAAAGATGCCGTCGAAAAAATAAAATCAGAAAATGTTTCACCTGAGGAAAGTCCATGGAACGATCTGGATTCTGATCTTTTCTCAGAACCTCCTTTGGAACTACCCCAACAATCCCAACTACCCCAAAAACACACTTCAAAGGAAATAGAATATCCGAACATTATTAAGGAATGACATTATGACTAATAATATTAATGCAAATATTTTAATTATGGTACCTAATTTAAGACTGAAAGACATTCCATTACCTGAACTAAAAAAGGAGTCGAGAAAATGAATTCAAATAGCAGAAAGGCACTCGACACAGAAAATCCTATAGTGCATATAGGAAATCAGCTCTTTGAAAATCAATTAGGTCTAATGTCTGTCGAAGATCTTGCGAGAGAACTGGGCAAATCTCCCAAAACCATTCGCAACTGGGTTTCAAAACGACAAATACCCTTTGTTGATATAGGAAGATCGGTGCGGTTTATGCGGGAGAGTATTGAGGCGTGGTTAAAAAGTAAGGAGAAAAAACCATGTCTGTAACAGTAGTTACTCGTAAGAAAAAAAACGGAAAAAAAGTAACAAAGTATCGTGCTGAAGTTTATATAGATGGTGCAAGAGTCGAAAGCAAAATCTTTGAGACTAAGGGGTCTGCAATTATTTGGCATGATCAGACAAAAGCAAGGTGGCTATCCGGCCATCCTTGCGCTGGTCAGATTCCAATCAATGAAGCAACTTTCAATGATGTCGTGATTAAATATAAGTCAGAACGTCTACCCCAACTAAAGCTTTCATCACAGCAATCAATGGTTGCTCGCTTTGGGCATTTTGAAAAATCGCCTCTGATGCAGGTTTCAATGAAAGATTTCAGGGCAAATACAATCGACTCCTGGCTGGAATGGCTAAAAAAGCAGCCAACGGTTAAAAATCGTAATCGTGACCATTTCAAGGCTGAACTCAAATACCTTGCGGTCATTTTAAATTGGTGGCGTGACTACTATGACGAAACCTTCAACATTCCAATAGTTAGGCGGCACTATATCAACTGCTTTTATAAACCAGTTCCTAAGCGTCGTCCTGATTACTTTATTCGTCCTGAAGAATTGCGGAATTGGCTGACATATCTGAGAGATAATACACCAAATCCCGTATATTTCAGGATGGCGGCATTTATGGTTTCAACCGGGGTCAGGCTTGGAGAAGCAGCAGGTTTAATGTGGGACCGGATAGATCTGAATGCAAAGGAATGTCGAATTGATCGAACCCTCTCCTGGGACCATTCAACGAAACAGCCATATCTGGTCGATGATGTAAAAAGTATTGAGTCCGCCAGGATCTTACCGCTTTCAGACGAAATCGTCCAGATGCTCGCCGAATTGAAAAGGATTTCCAATCTGAGAAATCCGGTCTTTCATAAGGGAAACGGATGCTTTCTCTCAGATAACAGTGTCCGAAGAAATTTCAATAGAGCCTTTAAAGCCTGTAACCTTCCATGGACCGCCACGCATATCTGCCGGCATACCCATGCGACCATCAGCCTCATGGCAAATGATGGAAACCTCAGTGTTGTGCAATCAATTCTCGGACACAAGGATCAAAGCGTCACTCAGCAATACGCGAAGGTCTATTCAATGCCAAAGCGGGAAGCGATAAACCGCACCGCCCAAAAATTGAATCTCCCTTCGCTGAATCACGCACAAAATCACGCACAAAACGAGGCACAGTTGTAAAAAAGTTTTAATTTTAAACGGATTAAAAAAAAAGAGCGGAGAGACAGGGATTCGAACCCTGGGAGCAGTTTCCCACTCGCATCCTTAGCAA
>JADFZC010000371.1 GCA_015232735.1 Oligoflexales bacterium
TATGATGAAAACAATATTACTTATTTTTTTGTTAGTAGTAATAGCAGCGCTTATTTACTTTGGATTTATTGCAAAGAACTCTGGGATCCTTTCACTAGATTCTATAACCGGAACATCTGCAACCAAGTCTTCTCCTAATAATGATAAGCGAGCACAAGATGATGGTTATTCGAACGCATGGAAAGATCTCTCGGATTCAGATAAAGAGCGTGTCGCAGAAAAGAATAATTTCAGTCAGCCAGATGCAAAATCAGCAAATGATGCCCGGTCAGAAATAAAGAATAAACGTTCTGGTGAAGAACAAGCTGATCATGCCACCAAAATCATAGACGACGTTAAAAGTAAAAAAGACCGCATAAATCCAAGCGGCGCCAAACCTGAGCAGAAAAAACATGTCGATGATTTAATCAATAGAGCAAAAGAACAGCTTGATGGGGAATAGTCTCGTTTTCTTGCTAACAAATACCTAAGAGGGTTTATGCGATGCTCTTTTGTTTATTGTGCTTTGAATTATTTACTAATTTTTGTCGTAATATAAGCAGTTAAAGCAGCAATAGCTATTGTAATTACTTGGTTCCAAATAAATTTAAAAAAGGATAACAATTTTATTTTTATTTTGTTGCACCATATCGTGCATCTAAAAAAATCTTTCACGTTTAAGAATTGCTCTCGGGAAAAAAAATATACATCTTTCTCATCTTTATTTATATATTTTTTTTGACCAGCTCATTCAATCCATTAAGAAGTTCAGTATCAGTATATTTTTAAATATCCATGGCTTGACGAAGAGCAATAAACTCAAAATAAGCTACTTTTTCTGGATTTTCTAAAATTCGATTTTTCAATATCTCTATCTGAAGAGAAGGAAGACCTATAAAATCTATTTTACTCATACGATTTCACCATATTCATTATTATTAATTCACGTCTCACAAATTTAAGAAATATATAATTAATCTAAAAAAGTCACGTCGTTTCTTTAAATATTTTTTGGGGCAAGTCCGTAATCTGTCTCTCTAAGCCTTTAGATCCCATCATTAAAACACGACATCATGCTATGATCAGTGATCGCACAATATCCACAAACTCCCCAGAATCAACAGGTTTGGAAATAAACTTGATTCCTAGCCTGTTGCAGGCGGCATCGAGTTCAGGGAAAGTCATTCCGCCGCTGAGAAGCACAGCTGGAATGTCGGGGCGGCGCTTGCGGATGAGCTTTAAGGCATCGAAGCCGGAGGCCATAGGCATGTCGTTGTCGGAAATAATGATGTCCGGCCAGTCAACGTTTTCAAAGAAACACTTAACAAGCTCCAAACCGTCTGAGGTGGAATGGACTGTGAATCCTGAGTTTTCGAGAAGTGCGGAAATAATTTCCCGAAGATCCCGGTCGTCCTCTGCATACAGAATATTTCCGTGGGTTATGTCGGATGGGCAGGAAAAGTCGTCGGACGGTGACTCACTTGAGGGATTTGCCGTACTTTTGGGATTTTGAAGATTCGATGGGTTTGAGGGTTTTGAAGGTATGTTTTCCATTTCAATTGCCCTTTCTGATTTTAGATGAAAGTGAAAGATTATTGAGAGTAGTTTTTGCAATGCCCTGTAGACTTCGGCAAGGAGCAAGATCAGGAGCCAGAATACAAGGCAAATAAAGCGCGAGATTTCATAGAGGAGTTTCATATTTCCATTATCCTGACCTTTCTTCGGACGGAAAGAGCAGCGCACAGCCATGATAGGCCGTTGTTTGTGAAGCACAGCCCGCCGCAAAGAAGCTGATATGCAAGACACAAGGACTCCAACATCACTCGAAGATACAGGCTGAACGCGGACCAAAAAATCCAGAGTACAGGATTCATACTGTATAACCTCCATTTTCCGGGCTAATTTCCGGAAATATATTTAAACCACACCTACCCGTTGTTGACGTTCCTCCGCTGGAAGGGCGTTCCACCAATGAGCAACTGCAATTGCTTTGCCGATCTGGCCGTCAAGAACCGGCAGTCTGTGTTGCCTGCAGATTTCCGTGATTACCTGGGTTTCGTTCCGACTTCCGACAAACTGCGAGAAGGCGTGATTTTGAAGCTCAGTTTCGTGATGAATCCGTGCTTTTTCCCGGGTGTATTCTTCGCTTTGACGGCGTGCCTCTTCGGCATGATAAGAAGCCAGTTCAGCGCGGCGCTTTTCTTGATTTCTTCGGTCATTGACCTTTGCGAAAACCTCGTTCATCGCCTTGGCGAGATACGCCATGGGAGAGTGGCAGGATTCCCCTCCAGGAAGAGGCGCCCGGCGGATGAATTCGAGACAATCGGCGATGTCTTGATCTGAATAATTGGATTTGAGTTCTTCATATGCCTGAAGCTCGCTCTCTCTCTTTCTGAATGGCATTGCTGAGGCAAAGTAACTGGTAATTGCCTCCGCGCACGCGGAGAGAGAGCTATTTTTGTAATTATTTAATTCTTTATTTTTGTAGGGGTCAAAATTTGACCCTGTCACAGGGTCACGGCTTGACCCTCCTTGTATCAAATTCTGACCGGGTTCAGATTTGACCGGGTCATAAGCTGACCCTGTGTTGTCACATACTGGCCTGTTGCAATCTGCCATGTCACCCGAAAACGCCTCATGGACGTTAATCTGAGGATAGGCATCGGGATCAATATGCGTCGGCTTGTCGGTTTTCCCGTTTTCGTAAGGTGAATAGACACGCCATTTTCTGGTGATGCGGGCACATTCAAAATCCTGAAGCATGTGTATCCACTTCCCGGCAGTCAGACTTTCGATGGTCTTTCGTACTGAGTTTTTCGACATCCCTGTGAAGGACATTAACTCTGTTATGCCCATGTCGCAGGTATTGCGCCCGTATCCATAGGATTTAGCATAAAGATAGAGGTACACCTGAAAATCGCTGGCGCTTTCAAACATAGCGGGCTGGCTTACTACCGAAATGGGAATGCCGCAGAAGTTGTCTTTGAGTTTGAGGGTTCCGCTTTTGAAAACATCCCGCATTTTGCGAGATTTAATACCTCCAGTTTTTTCGGAAATACCCGACTGCACCGACAGGGTCATGTTTTGACCGGGTTCAGATTTGACCGGGTTATTTCCTGACCCGGTGAAATTATGACCGGGTTCAAGATTGACAGTGTCAGATTCTGCACCTGTTACAGGGTCAAGTTTTGACCCGGTCATTTTTTGATCCTGTATTGTAGTGTTTTCCAGAGTATCCGACTGCTCTGACAGGGTCATTACTTGACCCGGTTTGATTTTGACCCGGTCCCGGTCAAGCCGTGACCCTGATTCGTTTATTGCAAGGGATTCCCCAGGGGTAGGGGGAGATGTACCTTGTCCAGGAATATTATCGCCCCCTACACGTAGGGGCCTTCCAAGCCCCAGGTTTTTTATACCCCCGCCGATTACTGATTTCTTGTTGGGTTTTGTCATTTGGCGCCTCCGTTCAGTACGGCGGAGACAGCGGGTTGAAGCCCATTGTCAGGCTGTTGCCCTGAAAACTCGCCCGTAACAAGCCGAAGCACGCCTTCCTTTTCCTTCTCTCTGATCTTATAATAAACCTTAATAATATCGCCGTGACTGAATTGAGGGTAATCCTTTTTAAGAGACGCCTTTAATTCCTGTTCCACCATCATTAGTTTATCCATATTATCCTCCTTAATGAAGCCAGCATTTTTACAAGCCCAACGCAGGAAAAATGCTAGGCTGAATTTACTCCT
>JADFZC010000372.1 GCA_015232735.1 Oligoflexales bacterium
GGGAGACTTGCTGCCCATTAAAAGTACGGCCGGGTATAGATGCATAAAAGAATTCTCTGTTTCCAAATAGGTAGGAGGATCTTCTCCAACTTTGGGCAGAACAAGGAAGCTTATGTCGTCAAAGGATGAGAAGGTATCTTCAGAATTGTCCGCACCAAAGGATTTGATAAAATAGTGCTGATCTGTAAGTGGCATATAATGAAGCCTTGCGCCAAATCCATCATAAGGGGAGTAGTTTTTCCAGAGGGTTTGCGCATATGCCCTTATTTCAGAAATATTTTCCGGCAGCCGGCCAAATTTTTTTTGGAATTCCTCAATTGCTTTTTTTGTCCGGTTTAATTGAATCTGGGTATTTTCAAGAGAACCGTGAGTATATACCAATTTCGGGGTAGCTACGATCCAAATAAGAGCTAGCAAGAGAGATATAAGAAATAGAATAATTGATTTCATTAATTTTTTTCTTACAAAACTATTTTTTTTATTTCGGTTCACCTTAAAAAAATTTACCAAAAGCCGGCTCATCTAGCCTTAGGTACCAATTATCGGGTATCATAAAATTAATGCAATTACATTCCAGATTATGGTTTCGGGTCATCATTACTTTGATAATAGCCAAGATCCTGTGCTTTGCAGGTAATCTGATTCATTTGGATCCTGCTTTAATCATTTTGTGATATTCATCCGCAGTCATCTGTCTGGAATATTTTAGAACATGAAATTACCATATTTCCATTTTAAAGAAAACGTAAAGGGGAATCCATCCCATGATCCAGTCTATTTTCAAAATAAAGAATCTTTTAGAATTAGTAGTGATTACTATCTGTTTTTCTTTGTCAAATTCGGTTTTTGGGATAGTTGAACCAAATTTGAAGAACAAGACAGCTTCAGAAAATAAAATTGAGCCTTTCGATTCAACGGACGCGGGAGCTGTCAGAGTGCGTATTCCTTTGAAAATGATAACCTATGAAAAGGTTATTGTGCAAAAACCAAATGGTGAAAGCAGGCTGGAAAATAAAAAATCCCAAGTGATCCGTTATACCATTAGAGGAAGAATAGAAAGGGCAAACCATTTCTATGTTGGAAGATGGCATATAGAAACCATCCCTCTGAGCTGGGCGCAAAAAACAAAAAAATATAAAACCAAGTTAAGATTTTATAAAATATATGGAGATTCTCCGGAACTTGAAGAGTATTTGGGAAACGTGATAGCGTCGGGTCAGCTGGAAGGTGATAACCGGTTATACAATTTGATAGGGTTTGCCGGATCAAGTTTTAACGACAAAAATAATAATCCGGTGCTGGACGTGGAGGTTGGTGCCGCGTTAACACAGGAAAAGTCGCCATTGATCAGTCGAGGTCAGCAGCAGTAGTGCTCTGCCCATTAAGTTTTTTCCGATCAGACCGAGAGATTCTTTCGACTGGTAATGAGCGAGGAGTGAGTTTATCGGAAATAAATGATCGACGAGCGAAGCGGGCAGACGGAAGAAGATCCGGTCTGATCGGAAAAAAGCTTAATGGGCAGAGCTGTGGTATTCCGTCATAAGTTATATCGTGGTGTTTGCAGAGGACATCTTAAAATATGAGGTATCCATAGAATACTCTTAAGCCTGTCGGAAAAAAAATCTTATTTTCAATTTGTACTGGAGTGTTGTTAAGACTACCTCTGATGTCGTCATTCCATAGTACTATGCCGTTTGTCAGATTGACTGCTGAAATATGTCCGTTAGATCCGCTGATATATATAACTTTTTCACCTATTGTTATCGTTGAAATGCTCTGACCTGTGCTAGTGGTCCAAAGCCTTCTGCCAGAACCAGCTTCCATCGCATAAAGATCTCCATTGAGACCTCCAATATATAGAACTCCATCCCTGCTTTTGACAGTTGTCAAGGCAGGCAAGGATTCCTTCCAGATGTTATTTTTTTTGTTGTCAATAGGAATAGCTGTCACTACTCCGTCACTTCTTGTGATAATGAGATTGTTGCCAATTTGAATCAATTCCCCAATCACATCATGGAACTTGTAATCCGAATAGCCAGGATTGGTTTTCCAGACAACCTTTCCGTCCACTGTATTGACAGCATGAATTTCTCCACCAGCGGTCCCAATATAGACACGGTTGTTGGTCGTAGCGAGTGGAGCCGCTCCCCCGCTGACAACAAGGGTATTGGGCGATCCGCCATCATATATCCAGCTTGTTTTTCCTGTCTGAAAATCAATAGAAAAAAGTTGATCGGTAGCAGTATGCGCATACAGTTGAGAGCCTTTTACGGTCAGGGGGCGATGAACGAGTCTGGCGACATTCGTTTTCCATATGACTTTTCCACTCAGGGATTCAATTTTCCACAAATCCCCATTTCTGAGTCCCAAGACTATCCAGCTGCCAAAGGAAGTTATTGGGGTTACCAAATCAGATGGTGTCTGCAGCCACCAGGCTACCTTTTTATCTTTAAGCGAAAGACCAGCCACCCAGTGGTTGTCTATGGCTCCTATCAACAGATCGGAGATCAAGACCCAACCGGAGGAGTCAATTGGGGCCAGAGGCTTTATTTCATCAATTTCTTCCGATAATTTTATTACTTCAGCCCTGAAAGGCCGGCATGGTGTGACAGTCCCCTTGGCGAGACCCGGACAGTCCGGCTTATTTTCTGCCGGATTAGTGGTTGTGCAGCCAATCAGATTAAAGATTATTGCTATCCAGAGGGACTTTAAAAAGAGTTCCATCAATATTTTGTATCCTGTTTTATTTCAAAAATGGTGAATTGGCGAATCACAAAGTTCACTCGCTCAAGGCAATTATAAGCCCTCTGGCCTGATCGGCCTCTCTTGTCGTCGCATGCTCTTTAAAAAGAATGTCAAATGTTGCTTTCGCGCCTTGGGAATCTTTTTTCTCAAGTTGGATGCGCCCTTTCGTCAGCAGAATTCTCGGCTTTAACTCTTTAGGGCTGATCTTGGTCAGGCTGTCTATTTTGGCTATTGCGTCATCATATTTACCCATGTCTTCCAAAATGTTGACAAGGAGAATTGTCGCCTCAATGTTATATAAAATATGAGATTTTGAGTTGGAGAGTACCGATTCCAACACGGAAACAGCCTCTTCATTTTTCTTTTGTTCCACGAGGTTTGATGCATATCGGACCGCGGCGGCCCAACCCTCGGGACTTTTGGGATTTTCTTTGAAAAAATCATAGTATTTTTTCATGGTGACTTCATGGTTGGGCACAATAGCTGTGAGTTTGTTCTTTAATTCACTGATTTTTGATGAAGAATCCGGAATTTTATCTGTTTTGTCATTTCCAGTGTCTGACGGAGCAGGTTTTGAAAGTTGATCGATTTCTTTTTGAATAACTTCCTTTTCCTTGTCGGCACCTTCCTTCTCCTTGTCATAAACAGAGTGAATTTCAGAAAGAGCTACCTTCCTCTTATTGTCTCTAAAATCAAGCAAGTACTTGATTCCAAAGCTAATAATGACCAAGACTATTATACTTGATGCCAGGCCTGACAGGAATTTCTTGTTTTTGGCTATGTATTCGAATCCCTGAAAGACCTTTACCTGAAAAGCGTCGGGTCTCTTTAAATCTTTTCGTTCTATTTTATTGCCGCTCATTAATGACCTCTATGTTAAAAGAATCCCTAATAAACTTACCTGCAGGTAAATACAAAACTGTGATATTATAGCTTATGGAAAATTTTGACCAGTATAATCTCCAAAGGCTA
>JADFZC010000373.1 GCA_015232735.1 Oligoflexales bacterium
GAGAGTATCTTTCCGCTTATGTAAAAACCTACTTGCGCGAGGAGATCGCCGCTGAGCAGCTGGTCCGGCGTTTGCAGCCGTTTCACAAATTTTTGGAGGTCAGCGGCCAGATGAACGGCAAAATCCTGAATTATTCAAAGATCGCCCGGGATATCGACTCCGATCCAACCTCGGTCAAAAACTATTTCGACATTCTTGAGGATACACATATCGGATTCTGTCTGCCCCATTATCATAAATCGCTCCGCAAAAGGCAGCGTCAGGCACCGAAATTCTATTTTTTTGACCTGGGTGTGACGCGTTGCATCAGGCAGGAGCTTGACATGGCGGTGAAACCGGGAACCTATCTGTTCGGAGACTGTTTTGAGCATTTTATCATTGCCGAAGTCGCGAGACTCATCAATTATTTTGCGAAAGAGTGGCATCTGAGTTATTTAAAGACACAGGATAACGCGGAAATCGATTTGATCATCGAACGCAGCAACGACCCTGACATCCTTGTCGAAATCAAATCAAAATCAGATATCAATCCCGAAGATCTGATCACCTTGAGACGATTTAAGGTCGATGATCCATCCTTGCAAGTCGAGTGCTGGTCCAATACCAGACAGAGTGCAGTGATACAGGGAGTTGTCTGCAAATACTGGCAGACGGCAATACGCGAGCTGTTCGGCAATCCTTGACTCGGTAGCTGTACCATATACGAATTCGATCAATTAAAAAAGAAGTTCCGAAAAATACCAGGAGATGGCCTCGTTTTTGAAAATGGCATAACAGAAAGCGGCACAAAAGATCGACGCCGCAAGCAGGATGGGCGGGACGCGCCTTTTTTCGGCATGCAGGGAGAACATGAGCGCCACGATGAGGTTTACAAACCCCAGAAGAAACGAGGTGCCGATTATTCCAAGCCTTGGATAAAGACAAAGCGGAAATACAAGTGTGCCGCAAAACGACGCGAAATAATCGATGGAAAGAAGCTTTCCCAGGTTGCTTGAACTGTGCCAGATCTTTCCAACCGCATAAAGGATCGGAAGTTCGAGGCCGCTCATGAATCCGATAAGAACTATTACAAAATATATGAAAGCATCGCCAAAAAGTCCGGCGTAAAAACTGTCATGAAAAGAGACGGCAGCCCTGTTTGCAAGCAGGATAAGCGGTGAGGAAATGCCCCCAATGATCGATAGCGAAAACTCAAGGACAAGAAGGTCCCTGAAGGGGCGCCGCGAGGGATTCACATGCGCATAGAACGCCCCCATTCCAAGCGAGAATATTGTGAGCCCTATCGTGATGCTGAACATCTGTATCGATGAGCCCTTCACGGAGGTAAGGGTCTGCGCCAGCATAAGCTCATATGAAATGGCGCACAGGGCCCCAAGGAAGGTTCCCAGATAGAGCGTGAAGGCGCGCGGCCCCCTAGAAATTGTTTCTGCAGCATTGTACGGCATCTGGTTTACACTCAAGCTTCATGCTTTGCCAGTTGGCATCACGGTCCTCATTGCGCCAGTATCCGCTGCTCCATCGTCCGGGCTCATACGATGGAGGATTGTATTTGCCGCCAGCCCATCCCGCCCTCTGGACCATAAAACATCTGTTCAAATCTATGTAGGAAAACCATCCCCCGGCACCGCACTGCCATTCATCTATCGGAAAGTTGTTTAAAAACCAGCATTGCGAAAGAAAGGCTACGCAGTTGGGGACAAAGTCCGCATTGGGATCTCCGGCTGTTGAAAGCTTGAAACCGAGCATCTTCTGGCCTGTCGGACAGGGATTGTCATCGCAGACGAGGTTCCCAAGTGCGTCAAGGTGCGATTTTTTGCTGAGGCATTCGCATTTCAGGCTGCCGTCGGAATTAAACCCGATCAGCCGCTGGTTGACCTGGGGACAGGTTCGCGCGGGATAACCCTGAAGTTCCTTGAGCGGAATGGATATGGCAAACGCCGTATCGCCGGGAAGAAACTTGCTGTCGGGCGGATAGCTGGGTATGGGACGAAGCTTCGAGGTGGACGAAGGGGTTGTACTTGCCTTGACCTGGTAACGGAAATGAAATGTGGAAGCCTGGTTGCAGGTGGTCGCGGGACGGCTTGTCATCGCATCGATGGGACAGGTTACCCAGTAGTACGTTTCTACGACAAAAGGGCAAGTGTCCAGTTTCGGGATGCAGTTTGTCGGAGCGCCGTCTATGTCCCACGTCGTGGGGATGAGGTTTGACATGCTTAGCGGAACATAAAGCCCCGCCGTGTTTTTGACATACAGTATGAATGGAACCTGCAGCGCAGGGCTCGTTATGTCGCAAGTCATCCCCGCAAGGCACCTGTAGAGGGAAAGGTTCCCCGGCTCGCCGTTTCCAAATTTATCCGCAGTCGCCTTTATCGCCTCGGGACTTCTCAGGACGCTTTCTATCTTCTTGGCGACCATTTTTTCAACGGAGGATATCCTCAGCTGTTTCTGCTGGTACTGGCTCTGGACAAAATAGGCTGCGGCGCCGGCGACAATAACGGAAATCGCGCCGGAGGCAATCATGAGCTCAAGTAGTGAAAATCCCGCTGATTTAAGCCATGCATTTCTTTTCAATTTGTGAAACCTCCAAATCGCCCTGCCGCGCCGCAGCTTTTCAGGTCGGTACGCAGCAGGTCATTGTAGCCGTTGGGCAGTTGATTTTGTTTTCCTTGTATACATTGGTCTTTTTCCCGACCGTATTCGGATCGATGTAGCATCGGCCGAGGTTTATCCTTTTAAGAAAACCCTGGCACACCCCGTTGTAGGGGAGCACGCGGTCCCTGCAAGGCATCAGGTCGGAGCAGATGATCGATCCGTCAGCCCTGATTCCCGTCATCTTCTGGTTGGGACCGCAAAAAATCCTGAAACTGCAGATGTCGTTGCCGTCGACATCCGTTCCCGTCTTGGTGGCCCCCGTGATGCACCTGCAGATGAACCGTCCCGCTATTGTCCTTGAATATGCCTGGGTGAAGGGCGGACAGACGTTGGTGGTGCTGTTGTCCCCACCGCTTCCCACAAGCTGGACCACGATGCTCGTATGGAGCTTGAAATTGTTAAAGTCGTTATCCGACGGGAAATGGGGAAGAGCCCTTACATCCACTTTCGTATCTATCGGCTTGTTCCTTATCTGATACCAAACCCTTACTGCGACCATATCCGTGCAGCTTGCGGCCTCGTTGGGACATATCACGGTGAAATAGGCCGTCGCCTCCCACGCCGCCTTGCATTTTGTATCGGATGGAAGGCAGATCCTCCCCGTTCTGTCATAATTTACCGGATTTACCGGATTGGTTGCCGTACCGGCTAACCTGCCCTCCACCTTTCCGCCATACAAGGGTCCAAACAGATTGAACGGCACCCTGTTATCCGTGTTTGTCGAGGTGCAAAGCGAGCCGTTCATACAATTATAAAGCGTCTGGTTGCCGGGGGAGGATGCCCTGTAGGCCGAGCTGCCGCTCAGAAGGATGTTCTTGGGATCGGAAATCTGTTTTGACACGTTCGCCGCGATGGTATCCCTTGTCAGAAGATTCTTCGCCATATTCTGATTTTTCAGAAAACTCGACGCATACTGGAAGGCGCCGGAAGTGACGATCCCGAGAAGGCCCACCGCTATCATCGCCTCGGTTAGGGACATGCCGGCTTCAAAAAGATTTTTTCTTTTCATTTTTTGATCCATATAAGCTGGTTCCAATAAATGACATCATGGCGACCCCACG
>JADFZC010000374.1 GCA_015232735.1 Oligoflexales bacterium
ATGCGAATATTGGGTTAAAAAATAGGCAGCCGAATTATTCATGAACGTCGTCATCATGATCATGAGCCGCGTGGGCCTGCTCTTTTACATAGACCTGGGCATGGGCTATGGGCGAAAAAAGCCGTAGTTTAAATACATATTCAGTAGCTGACTAAAAGCCCTTAAGCATAAGCATTCCTGCTGTTATTCTGCCAAACGTGTGAACCATAAGGCCTTACCATATTGCATATTGGGGACACATGATGTTACATATTGCATCATATTGCATATTGGGGACACATGACGTCAATACCATATTGGAGACACATGACGTTACCATTTATATTGGGGACACATGACGTCAATGGCATCATGCATATTGGGGACACATGACGTCAATGGCATTCGGTTGAGGAATTTTTTTCCGACTTTAGATGCCATAATCGCCGATAAAAGGGCCTTTTTTACACTGAATTATTTTTCTGGAAAGCTATAGGTCAGAGATTTTACTTGCCGCAGCGGGCGCTTGTAACCCAGGGGACATATATGCCGTAAGGGACGAAATAACTTACAAACCCGGTAGTGAAATCGTGATCGACCTTGACTGCGCTCCACTCCCCGCCGCAAACCCTGGCAGGATCGTAAGGATCGTTCCACTCCCAAAGGGCGAACAGGCCGCCGCCGTGGTGCCAGATTCCGGAGCCCGTCTCTTTCGCCTCGGTCGAGCCCTTTTCAAAATATATGGTCTGACAGCCTGTTATCATGAGAAAAAAAATAATGGATAATGACTTCTTGATCATAGGAGCACCTCATCATCGATATCGGCCACTTTCTTGTTTTCCTCCTTGCACCATACCTGAGCCGTGCGCGGATTGTATATGCCGAGTGTGATTATGGTATAAAATCCATCCATGCCGGTATCCTTCGCACGCATTTGCTCGACCTGCCTGCCTTTACAGACGTCATTGACATTCACAAATTTGGCATCCGGCATAAGGCCCCAGAAAAAGAAATGCTGGGTCTCCGAGAAATCTGGCTCCCTTGTGGCATGGGAACCTCCGCCCGGTTTAATGGTTACTGTCTTGCAGCTTGCCGCGATAAGGGCGATGATACAAAGTTTCTTCAGCATACGAATCCTCAATATTGGTAAATGAAACTGTTTTACAGACAACCCGATTTTTAACGCATATTACTAATTTAAATTCCCTGCCCGGTTATTGTCAAATGGATATTCCCAAATGGAAAAGAGAATCGTTACCTTACATAACGCTGTGCCATCTTCGTCACTTATTTTTTTGTCCATACAAATTCAAGATGATCGGTGGACTGGCAGCCGTACCCGGTCATCAGGGATTTGTAAGCGTCGGGGGTGGAAAGCGTAAAAACGGGCTGAGCTGCCGACACTGTCCAAAGCCCTTCATCATCGGTTGAAGTATTGTCGACAAGCACTCCGTAAACAGTGTTGATCTGATTTGTCTTTGTAACCTCATTATCCTTTCCGTCATGGACAATGACAAGGGCGCATGTTGAAGGTTCCCAGGCAACCGTACGCGTCTTTTTTTCCTGATAGACTGTATCGGAGATACTAGACAGGGTTTGGGTCACTGTGACTTTGCAGGTTGTACCATCCGTTCGCTCATATGTCTTTGTCACCTTTTTTCCGGCGATCACATATGTTCTTGTAACACTCTTGAAATCCGCCATGGAAGCCTTCGCTGAAAAACCGGATCCCCCTGCCGGATAACTTGGCGCCGCATTTGACGGCATGCACTTTGGTCCCGTAACAACATAGGTCCCGTCGACAAACGTCGGTGTCGCTGTGGTTTGAGTCGTTTCTTTGTCATCTTCCTTCTTGCCGCACGCCAGAATCATGAGCCCCATGCAGAACATTGCAAGTAATTTCATAATGTCTCTCCCAAATTGTTTTATAATTTTTTTGTTTAATGAACACATAATATTTTGAGGCAAAACATTTTTATTTTCAAGACAATAAGGCGAAAGTTCCTTTTCAGAGATATGATCGAAACCAACCAGTTTGCCGCCCCCCCTGGCGATAACGCTGCCTTCGACGACAGGTTCATCGGCACCCACACCATAATATTTTTTATCAGGCATCCAGGTTTGCTGAACCTGAAAAATTCATCGGCAAGTGTCGGAAAGTATGACGATCCGCTTCTTAGTATCTCCCTGGCACTGTATTCGTATTGACTCATAGGAAAATGATACCGTAAGTGGTTGATGATTCATAACTAAGCAGCATTATCTTTTAATCCTTCATAAAATAAGTTTCTATGACGATGTACCATTTCAAAGAACTTGGCTAATTTCTTATCAAGTCCCTCTTTGAGTTCAATCGGATTAAGAAGAGACTTTGTTAGCTCAAGGCTCGACTTTTGCTCATCTGTAAGCATTCCTGAATCCAGAAGCCTCTGATATGGGGTCAATGGCTTATCGTGAAATTTCCTGATCTTACCGCCAATTCTCACCTTCTTTTTGAGCTTTAAAGCAGGCATGAAAAAATTATTCAGGGGATTCCAGTAGTAGACATAAATTTCATTCATCATGTTTACAAACTGCTTGTGATCTAGTCTTTCATAACCGAAAATCTGTCTGACATGGGTGTCGTTCTTCTGCTCGACATGAGCAGCATCGTTCTTTTTATAGGGTCGTCTACGGGTAAAGGAAACTTCTCTTCCCGTTTGTGATTTAAAGTATTTTAGGAGACTTTCATTAATAAATTCACTGCCATTATCACAGGCAAAACCTTTTATGTAAAAAGGAAGCTGATCCCTCACTTCTTTGATCTTTTCAAGGATTATCTCGGCTGTTTTTGTCCATGCGGCCCGGTTCTCTGTCCAGCCGGAAAAAAGGTCCGTCATCGTCAAGGTATTTGCGAAATCACCCATAAGGCTCTCTCCACAGTGAGCCACGGTATCAGCTTCGATATAACCTGGCTGCCTGATATGCCCATCTATCAGTTCAATAGGAATTTGAGTTTTTACAAATGCCCCAGATTTCGTCGAGGAAAGGCCTTTTCGAACCCTCTTTCGATAGGGGCTTAGAAGCCTGTCGATAGACGAAGCACTAATGGAAAGAAGAAGAGTGCGTGTCTGATCGTCCATATCTGGAGGATTATAATATTCAAGCCACAGAGGCAAAGCAGCAACCATCCTCTTTGAGCATATGCCTTTCATTTTTTTCCAAAGGATATAAAGGTGTTTTGTCACTTTTGCCTGATAGACTCGACAAGGACCAGGACGCTTTCTAGACGCAAGAACCCCTCTTGCAATCATCCGGATCGCATGTTTGCGACTCAGCCCACATACGGCACAAAATTCATCTAAAATGAGGCCTTTCTGTCTTTTGGTAGCATTTTTGTAGCGCATGATGATAGCATTAAGATATTCTCTTTTTACCTCGATGGTCATAATTAACCTCGTTCTGAGTGGCTGCTAACCACTCGAAATTGTTTTTTGTTGGTAAAAGTTAATTATGAATCATCGAGGCCCAAACTCAAATCATTATCACCAAATTCTTACCACCTTCGGTTGCATTTAATATGAGGCAATTCGTCGAGTTACCAGACGTTTTTGAGAAGTTACTTTTTTATTCTCAGCATTCCACTGATATTAAAGTGTTTTTTAATATCTCTCAAGTTTTGACCCAATAGTTCCGATAAATATAAACACCTAATACTATAAAGTGAAACAGAAACCCGAGACGACAAGA
>JADFZC010000375.1 GCA_015232735.1 Oligoflexales bacterium
GGTTGAAAAGCAGAGTCTTGTTCTCACATCTTGTGCCGAGAAAACGGGCTTTTCCCGCGGTTCTGTTTTTTGTATAGACCATGGAGAAAAGCGCTCTTATGTCGCCTGCTGAAAAGTACGATCTGATGTTCAATGACAATAGCCTCCCCCTTACAAAAGCCGGCTGGGACGTCTATAACAGATACAAGGATTTCAAGGAAAACTGGTTTTGGATGGGACACTGCGACGGCTGGGCGGCCGCATCATATAACGAAGACGCTCCCAAGGTCTCTGTTATTGCAAAAAAGGAAGGCAGGGAAATCCTTTTTTCGGAAGGCGACATAAGGGCGCTTTTCTCCATGATCTATACAAAAAACAGAACCGCTGGAAAAACCCGTTTTCTCGGTACAAGATGTGAGAACAAGACTCTGCTTTTCGACCCTGACGGACGCGTGTATGACGGCGTCATATACAAAGACAGGGATGATAAAGAGCCAAAGCCCGTCCAAATAATTGAAAACCATTGGGAGGATTCATTTTTCAATACCCACGGCAGTTCATATATCCTTTATAGGGAGGACGGGCAGCATGGCCAGACGATGGTCCTCGAAGCAGTACGATCCCTTGAAAAACCGGAGGACAGCTATGAGGTAAACCTCTATCCAAGCATTTACGATTTTGAGACAGGCAAACCAAAAAGCACGGCAATATTCAGATACCTCAAGCCATGCAGGGATATCAACGCGGCATCGTTCCACCTTGTGCTTGTCGACCAGATCTCCGACCAGATTCCAATAAACAGGAAAAAGGGATTTGTTCTCGACATGTCGGCATCAGCCTATGTGTGGAACCATCCCGTCTACGGATTTGAAAGCGAGATCCTGAAAGAGGAAAATATCTCCGATGAAAATGATTCTTTCAGAAAATATAGGGCAAGGGGCACACAGACTGTCCTGTATCTGAAAACCACGCTTCATTACGGCCTGGAAAACGGCCCCTACAGTCACTATGATGAAAATGCCAGTTCGGTGATAACAAAAAGAAGCTTTGAATACAGCTTGGAGTTCGATAAGAAAGGCCTGGCGATAGGCGGAGAGTGGTCGGGCTATTCAAACGCTCCCGATTTTATCTGGTCCGTCTCCGGAAAACCCATGGATACGGCCTTTTTGAGTTACGGGAATATCAAGGCGCTTCAGGCATGTTCACTTGAAGATGAAAGAGCATACACTGTCAAGGTTGGCGAGGAGGAACTTAGGGCCGCCAACTGCCTTCTTTAATGTCCAGTATGCGTCTCAAGGCCGTTCCGGGAGTCCGGCTTTTCATGAAGCTGCTTCCGATCAAAAAACCGTGACATCCGGCCTTCCTGAGATTTAAAAGCTCATTTTGGGTCTCAAGCCCGCTCTCTGAGATTACGGTTATCCCCGACGGGATCTTCGGCAAAAGATCCATTGTCGTGTTCAAAGACACCTCAAGGCTCTTCAGATTGCGATTGTTTATCCCTATCAATGATGCCCCGATATTGAGAGCCGCGCCAAGCTCCTCCTCGTCATGCACCTCGACAAGGGGCGTAAGTCCGAGCAGGATGGCACCGCGCAGCATTTTTTCGGACTCCATCTCCCCCAAAAGCGCCATGATTATCAGAATCGCGTCAGCCCCGCTGTGAAGCGCCTGATAAAGCTGATACTCGTCAACAAAAAAATCCTTCATAAGAAGGGGAAAAGACTGATGAGCTTCCCTGATCGACTTTAGAAAGGATATGTCCCCCTTGAAATAGTCCGGTTCTGTAAGAACCGATATGGCCTTTGCGCCATTCGATATATACTCGTCCGCCACTTTAAGAGGATCAGCTTCAATGAAGATGTCACCCTTTGAAGGACTGGCGCGCTTGACCTCGGCTATTATATTAAGCCCTTTCGAATCAAATATCTTCCTGAAGTCAAGCGGCCTTCTGCCAGGATCCCTGTCCTTGAGACTTGCAAGGGGCGTCAGGGACTTTTCCTTTTCGACTCTTATTCTTGATGCATTTCCAATTTCGTGCAGTACAGATTTCCCGACTGTCGCGTTCATCTTCTTTTTTGCCTCAATTTCTTTAATATTTCATAAGCCCGACCCGAATCGATTATATCCCCGGCCATACGGCATCCCTCGGCTATGTCGGACGCCTTTCCTGATACCTTCAGGGCAGCCCCCGCATTAAGCACCACGACATCACGTATCGCGCCGCTTTCGCCCTGCAGAATCCTCTCTATTATTTTGCCATTCTCATGAGCCGTTCCGCCCGCTATCTTTGAAATATCGGCTCTCTTAAGCCCAAAATCCTCCGGAGCCACCTCGTAGGAGGATATTTGCCCTTCCTTCAAATGAGAAACAAATGTCTTGCCGGAGATACTGAACTCATCGACGCCATCCTCGCCGCAAACCACCATCACCTCCTCGGAGCCGAGTTCCCTGAGGACCTCGGTCATAAGGCTGAGAAGCCTGTGATCGTATACTCCTATGACCTGCCTCTTTACTCCGGCAGGATTTGTGAGCGGCCCAAGAATGTTAAAAACCGTTCTGACTCCCAAAGCCGAGCGGACCTCGGCCACATGCCTCATCGATGAATGGAAGGACCTGGCGAACAGGAATCCAAATCCTATTTCATCCACGGACCACGCTACCTCCGAGGGCGGAAGATCTATCGCAACACCCAGAGCCTCAATAACGTCGGCGCTCCCGGACCTGCTTGACACCGATCTGTTTCCATGCTTGACGACTCCGAGCCCCCCGCCCGCGAGGACAAGGGCTGTCGCGGTCGATATGTTAAAGGTGCTCGTCCCGTCTCCGCCCGTACCGCACGTATCTATGAGATCGCTCCTTTTAATTGAAAGCGGAAGCGCATGCTGGCGCATCGATATGGCCATGCCGGTAACCTCCTCGACGCTCTCGCCCTTTACTTTGAGCGCAGCCAGAAAAGCGCCTACCTGCGCCGGATGCGCAGATCCGCTCATCATAAGCTCCATGGCTATCATGGCGTCATGTCTCTTCAGCGACTTTCCTTCAAAAAGAGTTCCCAAAAATGCTCTCATTTTATTTATTCCTCGGTTTTAAAAAATTTTTCAGCATAGCCATGCCATGCTCGGTAAGAAAAGACTCCGGATGAAACTGAACCCCTTCGACCTTGAATCTCTTATGCCTTATCCCCATAATTATCCCATCCGAGGTCCTACTTGTAACCGAAATGCATGAGGGTATGGTTTCAGGATCCGCTACAAGCGAATGATATCTTACTACGCTTAAAGGATTGGGAAGCCCACGGTAAACTCCCCTGCCATCGTGGGTTATCGCCGAAGCTTTGCCATGCATGAGCCTTGGAGCCCTGACGATTACCGCACCAAATGCCTCGGCTATCGCCTGATGTCCCAGACAGACGCCCAGAATCGGAGTACGGCCGGCCATCCTGTCAATGACCTCAAGAGAAACTCCGGCATCCCTGGGATAGCCGGGTCCCGGGGATATCACGATGTGAGTCGGTTTCATTTTCTCAATTTCCCGAAGGGTAATGGCATCATTCCGAAAGACCCTTACCTTCGCTCCCAGCATGGCAAGATATTGAAAGAGGTTGTATGTAAAGGAGTCATAGTTGTCAATCAAGAGGACCATAATATCTCCCTTTTTTTCTTCATCCTTTTGCTAGACCCTAGCCGAAAAGGTCTGACTCTTCGTTAATCGTCGTCGGACGATCCT
>JADFZC010000376.1 GCA_015232735.1 Oligoflexales bacterium
GGTTAGCTTGAACTACCTCGCCCTGAAGGACGAGGTTTCCTTAAACTTGATGACACTCATAACATATTCAATCGTCGGGACTGAGGATGCCAACGACTCGTTATTATTCAATTTAACCCGGATTGCCGTCCGTTTCGGATCTTTGCAGAATTTGTCTCTTTCTATAGAAGTGTTCAACCATAAGTTCAAAATCATGGTCATAATCTTCGCGTGTGACCATTTCCCTCAGCTTTTCTATAGCCATTCCAGGAACAGTTCGCAGGATAAAATTGGTGGCCCATTCAGGTATGGCCCCTCCAGGATCAAATCGAATCGAAAAATCGACATTTGTGGTATTTTCATCCCCTGCAGCCGGTGTCAGATCGAAGATGACCGTCATCAATTCCATCCTCACATAATTTTCACTTTGAGGACGTTTTTTGTTCTGTATGGCGTATGCGAATATTCTTACCACAGGAAGCCGGTTTTTAGGGGTTGGCATGAACAGCAGATTGGCCCTCATGGCAAAGTCCCTGTTTTTCAACGGCCATGGCAATGAAAGAGTCCCATAAAGCACTTCGTAATATTCGGAAAACTCTCTGTCAAGATCGCCTGTTTCAAAGTTTTTTTCAAGAAGTTCGCCATAATTGCATTTGAAAACCCAGAACGGGAGGTTGTTCGCATCCGCCAGCAGGGCGATGATCTTTGGTATTTTGGCATTGACGATACCAACTCCGCGATATGAAAGGATACCGCTTCCCTCTATTTGCTGGCGATAGCGTTTGATATCGCCCTGGTCAGGGAGACTCTCCCAGGCTGGCTCAGCAAGGATATTCAAGGCAGTCATAATAATCGAAGCATGAAGCATCATCACAAATCGGAGCATTTTACCTCCAATCTTTAATTGAGAGACATGTTTCAAAAAAGAACCGTCTCCATTCCATGCTCAATAAAATCGGATTTTTTCATTGTTAAAATTAGATTTCGTAAAATATATTTTTTTATGAAGCTACATATTGATTTTATTGGTGTTTTAATTGCCAGCAAACGAGCCGGCACTTCGATTTTCAAAGGCTGGCTTTTACGAAATCGACCATCCTGGCAATCTCCTGTTTGGGCATTGGCCCCTCGAATCCATAGATGATTTTGCCGCTGGCATCAAAGACCATGACGTCAAAGGCATCGTCTTTGAGTCCCCATTCCTTAACAAGGATCTTTTTAAAATCTTTTACATAAGTGGTGTCCGGGAACTTCTTCTGACGATCTTTCAGTTTCGATTCTATCGCGATGTTGGGCATCCATGTCGCATCCATGTTGATAATTGCCACAGTTCCAAATTTGTCCTTGGGAAATGCCGCCTGTTTCAATGCGGCAATAACGCCTTCGTTGGATTCATTTTCATCCGGGTCGACGTAGAAGACTACATGAACCTTGCCTTTCAGTGAACTGCTGTCCCAATCCCCACCTTTAACCAGGCTCCCTTTTTCTCCGGAGAGCACAACGTTTTTCGGCGATTGACCGACATTTACAACGGAAAATGCATTGATGGAGATAAGAAGACCGGCCATTGTTAGAAGTGTTTTCATAGAGCTAATCCTTCCTTTATTGTTTGATGTGACGCCCTTTAGGGTATTGTGAGGGCGACCAAGTAATCAGTCTTTAGCACATCATCAAACAATACTTCAATAAATTACTTGGGGGTGCGGTGTGGCTATCTTTTATGCATCAAAAAGCCGCAGCCCCGTTCCAATCTCCTTATCTGTAATGCTTTAATGCTCCAGCGTGACAGCAGGAAACATCAGTATGTGCCGTCCGCAGCATCATAAAATTCCACATAGGCATCATGACAAATGAGCCTGGCTAGGCTTCTCGCAGCGTTCATGTATCCATAAAGCTTTGCATAGCTGTTCATGGAATCAACCTGCGGATTGACCGCGTCAAGGCTCAGCGCGGAAGGGTCCACGTTTTCCATCCTGCAGCTGTACTGGACCTCGTGGTTTCCGACGATAGGAATATCGACGGCTGCATGAAAACGCCCTTTTACCGCCACCGATTTTCCGCTTTTGACATCGACTCGCGCCTTATAAATGTTAAATTTATGACCCCCGTATTTCAGCTTTTTCCTGTCGGGACCGAACAGCGCGGAATTGACGGCTATCTGCTCGGCTGTGGGGGTTTTCTGGCCATCTGTCAGGGTGAAAGTGCCGGACAGCGTCGAGACGAAATCCTTTGCCGCCGTCTCCTTGACCTCTTCGCTGTAGCTTTGCCGGCAATAGGCCTTAAGTCCGTCCAGGGTGTCGGCCTCGTCTATCCCGAAATAATTCGAATACAAGGTCAGCTTGACCTTTTCTGAAATATCGGTTGATCCGGAATAGCCGTTTCCCGCAATCTGAAGGGATGCCTTCGAGCGGTTGCTGACCTCCGAGAGTATCACGTGGGTACAGATACCCACCATCATTTTGCCTTTTTCGACGTTTGGCCTTATCACGCTCCTTCCGTTTTCCTTCACCTCTTTCAGGATTTCAGACTGGTCGTCTTCCTTTATCAGGAAAAGTTCCCTGTCGGATGAAAGGAGAAATGAAGTGGTATTTACAGCGGATGCGTTTAAAATAATTATGCCGCCGGCGGCCTTTTCCGCACCGTCCGGACTCATGGACTGCTCGATGCCCAGGTGGAGTGAAAGGTCATTTTGCATGGTTATCGATGACTGGAGAATTACCCTCGGCGCCGAGGGCCACCTGAGGTCGGGACTATGATCAGGCGGACCCTGCTGGTTTATGTCGTCAATCGGATCGACAGAACCGGAAAGAAGGCTGTCAGATTGCTCACCAGCACCTATGCTTCCGTTTCTTTCATATCTGGCTTTGAAGTCCCTGGCAAAATCGCCATGATAAACATAGAACCTTAATTTACCCCTTTCTTCTGTCCGCCCCTTGACCTGATCTGCATCAGCAGGAGAAGGAGTAAGTCCCCTGAGACTCTCCCTGTCATCACCACCGCATCCCGGAGAGACAGGGATAAGGATCACTGCAAAAAGACACAAACAGATTTCCGCAAAATTTCCATTCAGATCCATTTTCAACATCGGCTTCAGCTCCTTTTCAAGTTCAACTCTTCGCATCAATCATCATATTTGGGAGTGGAATGTTCGATCAGGGCGTCATGGCAGATCTTTTCCGAAAGATCCCTGGCCGTCCTCTTCCATTTGTTCTTATCCGAAGCAAGTCCTCCAAACGGGTTTTTCATGTCTATGTCATCACCTTTTTCCACCTCCCTGTAATCTTCATACCGGCAGTGGTATCTGATTTTGTCAACAGGCATTATCCCGTTTCTATGCTCGATGAGGCCAGAGATCCCAATCGCCTCCACCTCTTTCTCAATTTCGTTGCCGCCAGCTTCCCTGATCTTGATTGTTTTTCTGGATTTTTCTATATTTGCGCGTTTTACGTTCCATGCGGCGCCGGCATAATCAACCTTGTTCATGTCAGGTCCATGCAGCGCTGACTTTATCATCCTGTGCAGCGTTCCGGGGTCGCCATTTTTATCGTATCCCTCAGCAAGAAAATCCTTCAAAAGAAGATTCTTGTCGTGAAAGGCGGATTTTTCCACATGTTCAGGATACCTCTCCAGACAGAGATTCTGAAGCATATTATAAGTGAATCCCTCCTCCACCTCCACAAAACCGGAAATCTTTGAAACCGACGCGCCGGGATTGACGGCA
>JADFZC010000377.1 GCA_015232735.1 Oligoflexales bacterium
GGAACAGGGAATAGATCCGTCATCCATTTTCACTTCAGTAAGAAGAGCTGCCTCGGATTCAAGGGTCAACGGCATTTTCCTGACAATCGACAGCCTGGACTCTTCGCTGGCCATGATATCGGAGATAAGGGAATCACTTGAAAAGTTCAGAGAGACAAAGAAGCCCATATGGATCCATATCAATTCAGCCGATACCTCGGAATATTATCTGGCTACGATCGCCGATCAGCTTACGCTTACCCCATCGGGCAGTCTTATGATTCCCGGTCCAATGTTTCAACTTATATATGTCAAGTCCGCTCTCCAGAAAATCGGCGTTCATGTCGACGTTGTCAAACAGGGAAAATACAAGTCAGCCATGGAGAGCTTCGTAGAGGATTCCCCATCCAGGGAAACACTTGAAATGTATTCATCCATGGAGGACAGAATCCTCGAATATCTGATAAAAAATATGGCAAAAATCAGGAAAAAACCGAATGAGGACGTGAGAAGGTGGCTTGAAAAATCAATTTTCACTGCCAATGAAGCTGTAAAACTCGGCCTTGTGGACGTTCTTAACTACCGTGAGGAGGTGAAGGAGGAATTGGTAAAAATAACGGATTCAAATTCTATCATATCCATGCAGGATTATCTCGATGCCACCGATAATCTGGATGACCCTGTACTGGACCATACTGGAAACAAGGTTGCGCTTATAGAGGCCGTAGGCACTATCTACGATGACAGCAATAGTGCATCCTCCAGCATCAACGACAGCATTACCCCCAGACGCATGATCAAGGAGATCAACTGGGCGCTTGAAGATGACGATATAAAAGCGGTAGTGATGAGAGTGTCAAGCCCCGGAGGCTCGGCACTTGCATCCGATATAATCTGGAACCATGTCAAAAAACTTTCAGCCAAAAAACCTGTGGTGGTCTCAATGAGCAGCGTAGCGGCATCGGGCGGCTACTATATTTCGGCGCCAGCCACAAAAATTGTTGCCGAGCCCACAACCATCACAGGTTCGATAGGGGTCATATCCGCCATTCCAAAACTGGATGGGTTCAAAGAAAAATTTGGAATAAACTTCTATATGCTGACCAGATCAAAAAGAAGCGATCTTTTTAACATCGGCAAAAGACTTTCCCAATCTGATTTGAAAGCCCTCTCCGACCAGGGAGAATTTACCTACAGGACATTCCTTGACAAGGTTGCCGAGGGTCGAAAGATGCCCTTGGAAAAAGTTGAAAAACTCGCTGAAGGCAGGGTATATACCGGGGCCGAGGCCATAGATATCGGACTTGTAGACAGGGAGGGTTCCATTTCAGATGCCTTTGCGTTGGCCAAGGAACTTGCAGGGCTTGACCCGCTTAAACTCTACCCCCTGGAGAAATACAGAGGCAACCGCCTCTCACCGTTCGAGTGCCTTAAATCAAGTCAAAACCTTTTCGAGTGTTTAAGGGAAATCGATTCAAGATCGATGTTTGGAATCATCTCAGGGGAAAAACCTTCGTCGTTTCTTACGAAAAAGATCGAGGATATTGTCAGCGAAATCCAGATCCTGACGCAAAAAAAAGGTATTCTTGCATATCTGCCCTGCCATCAGGTGCTTTAAACTTCGACCTGAAATGCCTCTTCGGCCGGCTTTTCCAGCAAAACCCCCTTGCGTGAACCGTAGCGTTTTTCAAGCCACTCCATCAAATCAGACAACGGCTTCTCCCTTTCAACCTCATTGAAAATTTCATGATAGAATCCATCGTATGGAATAAAAGTCTTGTCGCCTGACGAGGCCTTCTCAAAAAGAAGTCTGCTTCCATCCGGGGATACGTACTTGTCCGCGGTTCCCTGCAAAACGAGGAGCGGAAGACTGATCTCATGCAGCCTCTTTTTCAGATCCAGAGTTCCCCTCACAAGGGCATAACCCGTTATGGCCATTATACGGCCTTTGTAAAACAAGGGATCATTACGGGAGGCCTCAACTATTCCGCTATCATGGGTAAGCATGTCATCGCTGCCTGTATATACAATACCCAGATGCGGCACAATTTTGGAAAGAAGCCAGGACGTCTTCTGCGCAAGCGGCGAAAGATCGGAGGATACCGCGGGGGCCGAAAGCACAAGACCTGTCAGATTATTTCGCTTGTTAATCACATATAACGCGGCGGCAAGCCCTCCCGCGCTGTGCGCAAAAAGGATAACCGGTTTTCGCGGATGCAGGGTATATATGTATTTTACCATTATGTCTATATCCTCAACCCAGTCGTACATCGAGCGAATTACACCCAGCCTTCCTTCAGATTTCCCATGGCATCTCTGATCCGGGGCATATACGCTGTAACCTGAATAAAAAAGGCGGTCAAACACGTGCAGCCAACGTGACGAATGATCGGCATATCCATGAACGTAAAGAATTATTGCCTTGGGATCTTCATGCAGAACATTAAGGCAGTTAAGCATCGTACCGTCATATCCGTAAACCTTTGTCGAGAAAATGTTACTTTCCATTTATAATACCCTTAAAATCAGGTTAAGATTCAGACTCTTTTCACTCCATGTCCCAGCAAACGTTTTTCAGGTTCTCAAAACAGCAGAACAGCCATTATTTCTATTAACATAAGTGCAAAATATATACCATCCCCCTCTGATGTTTTTTCAGTGCTGAAGCATAATATTTAATCAAGGGACTTCAATCCTGCAAAAATACAATCCATCTAAGCCGTTACAATATCCTTCACCATCTCAAGCAAAGTTTTTCAACCCATGTCCTGATTACAGACAAAAAATACAAGGACGTAATAAAGGATATCGTAGCTTCTCAAAAACGTCTGGTAATTCCATGTTTCGATACCCGACCCTCGATTGCCGATACCCGGTTCCCGAATTTCGATCCCGATCCTGCTTTTTTTTCGGGTAATTACATGAGTCGGGATCGGGATCGAAATTCGGATATCGAGAAATCGGGACTCGTGCATCGGGTTACCAGACGTTTTTGAGAAGCTACTAAAAAAGAAGTTTTGCGTAGACAAACTTCGTCAGGTGATCGAAATCATATTGACTTCCGGCATCGTCTTTCACCTGCCATGTCTCCGATGATTTTCCAGCGCCCAGGCGCAAAAGGGAGACCTCTATGAAAAGAGAATAATCATAATATTCACCCTGCTGTGACTGACTGTACAGTTTCTGATAATCTCCAAACCTTTGATAATTGCAGTCTCCGCCCAGCCAGTTGAAAAGATAAATTGTCAAAGCGGCGCCCGCCATCACACCACTTATCTCTTTGCCATAAGAACCGTGAAATTCGCTTTCATACTTCCCCCCTTTCAAAATCAACGAGGAGTCCTGAATGTTCCTGCCAAATATCCTGAAATTCAAGGACGTATATCCAAGCTGCTGAAGCTTCGACGGGGCAGCGTCACTCTTAACGCCCTTTGCCTTGGCGTTTCTGATATATCCTTCCACGCCAAGATCCACGTTTAATGTCCTTACTTTAGTGGTGGATGAAACCAGATTTGTAAACCAGAACTGTCCTGAACCATACTCACCTTCATCTTCCGCTATTTTTTCAGCCGTTTCCGTCCGTTCAGTCCATGTCCCGTTTATTCCGCCATATGACAGCAAAAGCTCGGGAGCGAACTTCTCCTGCTCCGGCGATGAAAACATTGCAAGCCAAAGATCCATCATTTTCATTCGCTCTTTTATCCTAAGCCATTCTGTTAG
>JADFZC010000378.1 GCA_015232735.1 Oligoflexales bacterium
ACCGCGATTTCGGCGATATTTGTCGGAATCCTGCTTTGCGTCGTATGGCCCCCTGTGCAGCATGCGATAGATTTGTGGTCGAAGGTGGCGACCGACGGCAATATGGGAGTTACGGTCTTTGTTTACGGCATTGTTGAAAGATCGCTTCTTCCGTTCGGACTCCATCATATCTGGAATGTACCTTTTTTCATGGAAATGGGCCAATATACGACCGGCACCGGCCAGGTGGTAAAGGGCGAAATGGCGAGATTTTTTGCAGGAGACCCGACGGCAGGCAATCTGGCCGGAGGTTATCTCTTCAAAATGTTCGGTCTTCCGGCGGCGGCGCTTGCCATCTGGCAGTCGGCAAAGCCAGAAAACAGAAGCAAGGTTGGCGGGATAATGATATCTGCGGCACTGACATCATTTCTGACGGGAATCACCGAGCCGATCGAGTTTTCATTTCTATTTGTATCTCCCTTGCTTTACGCGATTCACGCCCTGATGGCCGGAAGCGCTTTCATGGTTACATGGGCCACAGGTGCCAAGCTTGGATATACCTTTTCACATGGTTTCATCGACTACGCGCTCTTCTTTGCCATGGGTACAAAGCCGTGGGTGGTGCTGATTCTGGGACCCGTTTACGGTGTGTTATATTATGTTGTATTTAAATTTGCCATTGCTAAACTTGGCATCATGACCCCGGGAAGGGAAGATGCTTCTGACGATTTTGAAGAAGAAGGTGCGCAGGGACATGGGGAAGACAGCGTTCCGGCCAGGATTGTAGCGGCTCTCGGCGGAGCAAAAAATATTGCGAGCCTTGATGCATGCATAACAAGGCTCAGGGTTGAACTCAATAAGCCTGAACTGGCAAATCATGATGAGCTCAAGAAACTGGGCGCGGCAGGCGTCGTGTCGGTGGGAAACGGTCTGCAGGCGATTTTCGGAACCAAATCCGAGAACCTCAAGACGGACATCGAAGAGTATCTGAGGGGTAACACTTCGAGGACCGATGCTGTGGAAGTTGGCGAGGCGAGTGAAAAACCGGATGATGCTTCGGCAGAGCAAATACTCGATGCCATGGGAGGACGTGAGAATATAACATCCCTTCAGACTATGGCGCAGACAAGAATTCATATTCAGGTTGTCAACAGCGGCAATGTTCAAAAGGACAAGATTCCCCCCAGTTTTACCCTTATGCAGCTTGAGGACGGGAAATTCCACCTTATAGTCGGTTTCAAGGCGGATGCGATCGAGAAGAACCTGAAAAAGGCTATGAAGAAGTAAATTAAAGCTTTATGGATATTAGTTTTATTTCCGTCATCTCCTCGATTGCATACCTTACGCCCTCGCGTCCGCATCCGCTCTGTTTTACGCCACCATACGGCATATGATCGACCCTGAAGGTTGGAATGTCGTTTATCATGACGCCGCCTACTTGCAGATCTTCCGAAGCCGCCATCGCCGTATTTATATCTTTGGTGTAGATTCCGGCCTGCAGGCCGAATTTTGAGTTGTTAACATGCTCAAATGCTTCTTTTATGCAGGAAAAAGGGGTGATTGTAACAACGGGGGCGAAAGCCTCCTGGCATGAGATGTTTGCAGAGGGCGGCACTTCGGTCAAGACCGTGGGCGGGTAGATCCTCTCTGAAAGGCGCTGGCCGCCGAGCCGTGCAGTGGCGCCCATGGATATTGCCTCACTCACCCATTTATCCACGCGGTCCACCTCCCTGGTCGATATCAGGGCGGTAATGTCGGTCGCCTGGTCAAGCGGGGAGCCTATCTTGAGTTTTCTGGCCTCTTCAATAAACTTGTCCAGAAATTTTTGGTACAGGCTGTTGTGAACATAAATCCTTTGCAGCGATATGCAAACCTGGCCGTTGTTGACAAACGCCCCCCATACGCATCTCGTCACGACGTTTCCTTCCAGATCGGTATCCCTGTCGATGATGACCGCTGAGTTTGATCCCAGTTCCAGAGTAACCCTCTTGAGCCCCGCCTTGTTCTTCATCGCGATGCCGACCTCAGGACTCCCGGTAAATGTTACGGCTGCGATTCTTGGATCTGTAACGATCCTCTCGCCGACGGTCCCGCCGTCGCCCGGGAGGATATTCAGGACGCCACCCGGCAGGGAGGCTTCGGCAGCTATCTCGCCAAGCACAAGGGAGGATAAAGGGGTCTGGCTTGCGGGTTTCAAAATAACACAATTTCCCGCGGCCAGGGCTGGTCCCACTTTATGCGCGACAAGGTTGAAAGGAAAATTGAAAGGGGTGATCGCGCCTATGATGCCTATGGGTTTCCTCACAGTGTAGGTAAATCGACCTTCTCCGCCCGGGGCGGCGTCGAGCGGCAGCGTGTGGCCTTCAATCCGTTTGGCCTCCTCGGCTGCAACGAGATATGTCTGGACTGTCCTGTCGACTTCACCGAAAGCGGTTTTTATCGGTTTTGCGGCCTCGTTCGCGACAATTTCCGCAAGTTCTGTTCTTCTTTTCCTCATAATCGAGGCGAAATTGTTCAGTATATCCGCCCTTCTGTGCGCAGGGGTTTTTGAAAACAGCGGGAAGGCACGCGAGGCGGCATCGATTGCCGCCGAAATATCCTCTTCCTGTGCTTGGCCTACCTCTGCTATCTTTTCACCGTTGTAGGGTGAGTGGATCGGTTTATATTTGGATGCTTTTTTCCATTCACCGTCGATAAAAAGGTCGGTTCTCTTCATTTTGCCTCCATTCTATTCATCAGTATTTTTTTCTGGAATGCTTTTAATATCCTTTTCAAGGTCGAGCTGATCGGTAACCTCACGCATCTGTGATTTCATGTCCTCGCTGAATCCTCTGAATTTTCGCAGGAAAGCGCCAATCTGTCTGCCAATTTCCGGGATCTGGTCGGGGCCGAAAAAAATAAGCGACGCAATCAGGATAACGACTACTTCAAGCGGGCCGACTCCGAACATCTCATTTTCCTCCTTCAGCAGGGACGAGATCCTTTTCCCTTTTTTTCTTCATTGCGATCAATATTAAAATCGACAGTTCGAACATGGCATACATTGGTATGGCCATGGCAAGTTGCGAAATCGGATCGGTTGTGGGCGTTAGCACGGCGCTTGCTATTAAAATTATAACAAAGACATGTCTTCTTTTCCTGGACAGGAAGTTAGGAGTGATGATGCCCAGCATTCCAAGAAGTATAAGTATTACAGGCGTTTCAAAAACAAGGCCGAAAGAGAGGAGGAAGACGAGCAGCATTGAAATATAGTCGGTAATTGTGATTATGGGCACGCCTATCTGGGAACCCATCTGAATCAGAAATTCCAGCATATAAGGCAGGAAAATGAAAAAACTGAAGCTGATGCCAAGAAAAAACAGAATTATCGTGGCAAACGCGAATGGAAGTACATATTTTTTCTCTTTTGGATACAGTCCGGGTTCGATGAATTTCCAGAACTGGTATATCCAGATCGGGGAACCGATCACAATAGCGGATATGAACGCCACCTTGATTGTGAGGAAAAGTACGTCGAGAGGTCCTGTGAAGTATAGCTTTTCCGCTCCCGCGGGGAGAACTTTTTTAAGGGGTTTTTCAAGAATGTTTATAATTTCTGATGAAAAACCGAGAGCAACGAAGAAGATCCCGGTAACGGACAAAAGCGATTTGATCAATCTTGACCTGAGTTCTCCCAGATGGCTGAAGAAGCTCATTTCTTTGTTATTATTTA
>JADFZC010000379.1 GCA_015232735.1 Oligoflexales bacterium
GATGTGGTCCTTAAGGAAAAATTCGTCACCGGAAAATTTCGTTGAGAATTTTTGTTCCATAAAGCTGGAGACATTTTCACCAAGAAGGGGATGAAGGCTTCTGGTCAGGATAGTTTTCGCTTTTTCTGACATGCTGCTTCCCGACAACCAGCAGCGTTCTCTTTCAAAAGGGTATGCAGGCAGCGGTATTTTTCGATTCGAAAGCCCATTATATAATTCCTCCCAGCTGAATTCCATGCCGTACACCCACAGCCTTCCAAGGCGGTCGAATTTTCTATCGCGAATAAGGATTTCAATTTCACCATTTTTGATGTCAAGGTTTTTCAGACTGGTTTTGTCCCTCTTGGCATTGCCGTGGAGGATATTCGGATTTTGCTTTCCACTGGAAAAATCAGACAGCAGATTTTTCAGTTCAAAGATACCGGAGGCGATAAATGCTACCCGCTCCTCCATGGGTTCCCTTCCAATGCTCAAATTATAGGATATGTCCGCAATGGAAAGAGTTTTTCCATTTCTGTCAAGGAATCTTGACAGACGGTCGCAGCTGGCAAGGAGCCTGCCCCTGTTTTTCGCTGAAAGAACGATCAGGCAGTTGGATCTGCTTTCATTCTGTGGTTTGAGGGAAAGATCATTTTCAGGATACTCCTCGACAATAACATGGGCATTTGATCCGCCTGCACCAAATGAGCTTATTCCTGCACGTCTTGGAACGACTGTTTCCCGCCCATCACTGACGATTACCGTACTTTTCCATTCATCGAGTTCCTTTTGCACGTAAAATGGAGAATTTTTAAAATCGATGGATGGGTTCAGCCGTCTGCTATGAATTGATGGGACTATTTTTTTATATTTTAATTGTAAAATTAGCTTTGTCAAAGCGGCTATTCCGGCGGCTGACTCAAGATGTCCGATATTGGATTTCAGAGATCCTATGGAACAGAATTGTTTATCCTTCGTATATTCCTCGAAAGATTTTACAAGTCCAGAGATTTCAACAGGATCGCCCAATGAGGTCCCGGTGCCGTGTGATTCAATATAACTCAGGGTTCTGGGATCGATATCGGCTTTTTTAAGGGCGGAAGATATCACTTCGGCCTGTGCCGATGGACTGGGCACAGTGAAACCGCTGGCTTTTCCGCCGTGATTGAGTGCACTGGATTTGATGATTACATAAATATGGTCACCATCCTCGATCGCCCTCTCAAGCTCCTTGAGAAGGACCGCACCGACGCCCTCTCCTGGCACGTATCCGTCACCGCCTTCTCCAAAACTGCGGCATCTTCCGTCTGTTGAAAGAAATTTTTGCTGACTGAGATACAAATATTTGCTCGGATGTATCGAGAGATTAACCCCTCCAGCGATGGCAAGCTGGCTCTCCCCCTTTCTGATGCTGTCACATGCAAGATGAATGGCTGTCAGCGATGAAGAACACATGGTGTCGACGGACATGCTTGGCCCGATAAAATTCATCGTATAGGATACCCTGTTGGCAATTGAAGAATAGATTGAAGAGGCCGTAGCGTCTTTTTTATTCATATTTTCAGCGATCAGCTGATATTGTCCCCACATCACGCCGACGAATACGCCAACCTTTTTGCCTTCCAGTTTTTTTCTGGTATATCCGGCATCCTCCACGGTGCTCCATGAAGTCTCCAGAAACAGTCTCTCCTGCGGATCAAGTATTTGAGCCTCCCTTTGCGAGATATTGAAGAATTTTGAATCAAACTTGTCCACGTCACTGATGAAGCCGCCCCATTTGCTGTAGATGGTACCGGCACTGTCTTTTTCTGGATTGAAAAAAAGGGAGTTATCCCATCTATCTGCTGGTATTTCCGTGATACAATCCTTTCCATTTGCAAGATTGTCCCAGAACTCATCCAGATCATCCGCCATGGGATATCTGCCGGCCACGCCAATGATGGCAATTTCATTTTGTCGGCCTGAGGTCTTCCGGGAATTTTTTCGGGAGTGTTCTGCTTTGTCGACGGAACGGATTTCATTTTCATTGGAATACCTTCCGTCGTCTGAAACATCAGGATTTTCGCGTAACTGGGATTTTATATTTCCAATCCCAGCATCAGCCGGATACTTTTCGGAGAAATGTTCAATTAAATATTTGCCAAGTTCATTGATATTCGAATATTCAAAAAGGAGTGTAGGATACAGTTCTGCGCCCAACTTTTTCTCAAGTTTTTTGACAAGCTCAAGCAGGTTTTTGGAATCGAGTCCCTGTTCATAAAATCCATCCTCCTCAGAAATTTCATCGGGCGATTTGGATATCATTTCGGCAATCATTTTTTTCAGGTCATGAAAGACCCGGCTTTCAAGAGACAGTTCCTCATCATTTTCATGGAAGGTTTGTGCAACTGAGACATAAGTTTCCTTTTCCTGTGATGTCTGCTTCTCCTCTAGTACGGTAATCAGCTCTTTTGACCTGATTTTTTTTGTGGTCAATTTATTAAAACAGGCAGATAAATTGCCGTTCTTGTCAAATATTTCTATGTTGAAATGAATCAGATCCCTCGATGCTGTCGGTATGATGTTTTTTTCCTCTATGTAGACATGGCAGTTCTCTTCAAATCTGGAGCATGCGCAGAAAGATTCGATAAACATTGGTATATATGGCTTGCCTCCAAGGGATTCATTTCCGAGATAAAGAAAGGGAACGATTGTGGAGCAATCAAGCAGTGCGGGATGAAGGAAAAAGTTGTCTAGATAGTCCCTGGCAAAATCGCTGAGATTCACTTTTGCCAGCATATAGCCTTCGCCCCTATATATCTCCCCCAGACCTTTCATAAATTCTAAATGGCTGATATTTACCGATCTTGCAAAATTGTATGACTCGTCCAGATCGATTTTCGATGTGGAGTTCTTAATCAATTTTTCAACGTCGATCCGTTTTTTGAAATCCAGTGGTTTCAGGTTGAATTCTGCCTGAAAATTAAGGTCCCAGCGATCTTCCGGGGGCGCTTTTCCAAAGAGTTTTCTGCTTTTTCCCTCTATGAAACCCCTATTGTCGGATTTTTCAATGGCTATTTCGAGCTGTCTGTCAAACTCATGAGTTGTTATAATGGGCTCTCTGAAGACGACATTATTAAGTTCCACTGTTTCGGGGGCTATATCCTTATCGATCAGTCCCCTGAAGATCAGATCCAGGAACGTCACGCCTGGCATTGTTCTTACGCCATGAACCCTGTGATCCCTCAGGATGTAGTTTTCATTATCAACGGTCATTTCAAATTTAAATATTTCTTTTTCCACGGATGTTGATCCTCTTTGATGTTTAGGATTCAGTTTATGTTATCTGACACATGGAGTCATAAGTAGACCCATATGCCCCAGGTGAGGGCAGGTGCAGGAGAATGACCTTCTGTATTTTAGTGGGAACTTTTTGCATACTCCCTCGACTTTTTTGAAAGTTTCATAGCCATGGATGTCAACAGATTGAAATGTCTTTTTTCCCGTTTCTCAAAATTGGACATGACAGAGAAAATGACATTGTTGTTTTCCTCAAGCCTTAAAGGCCCGCCATGGGCCATTAACAAGGTTTTCAAGTCAAGCCCGGAGAGCCGGAGAAGAGACTTGAGGTATATTTTTCCGTTGACGACAAAATTGGGATGCCGGCATTGACCCGCCTGCCTTATCACTATGTCTCCGACATATGCCACGCTGTTTTTTTCATGAAAAAAG
>JADFZC010000380.1 GCA_015232735.1 Oligoflexales bacterium
TCAGTCCGGGGCATTATTTGTGCTGCGGGGGCAATGAGAGCAAATGTCAGTGCGAAAAAAAATTTATGATATATTTTCATTTAAGATTTGATCCAGACGGAAATCTCCATTTTGTTCGGATACTTTAATATTATAGCAAAATAAATTGTGAATAGACAAAAATATGGTGCTGTCTTCAGGGCCTGAGGCTTTTTGTTTACAGAAAAGCCGAAGCGTATAATAGGGGAGTTGTTTTTAATGATTTATTAAAAATTCTTGAAATGCATTTAAAACCGGTCTGAATTATTAATGCAATAATCAGTCCATTTGTGCGCAATATTTTTACCTTTTTTCTATCCTCTATTTTGTCGGCTTTGCGTTTCAGTTCATGCTGCGTTTTATCTTTATACGAAATAAATAAAGGAGCTAAAAATATGAATTTCAAAAAAATAGATTCATCGTTGTTGAAAACATTCGGCCTGGCCTGTGTGTCGCTCTATCTGCTTGGGGGCTGTGGAAATGTGGAGCAGAAAGAGACATCCGGGCTGAGCGCCATCGAATCGGGAGGTATCGTGGAGTCCCATAACACCTTGAGGGCACGGCACGGTGCGGCGCCCTTGACCTGGTCGTCCACGCTTCAGCAGAGCGCCCAAAGGTGGGCGAGCACATGCCCTGTGCCTGGTCCCAACGCGCATTCCCATTCAGGATACGGAGAGAATATCTACTTCAGTTCGGCAAGCCCAAGTTCGAGCGAAGTTGTGAACAGTTGGTATGGCGAAAGAGCGGTATATGAGAGATTCAGCAACAACTATAGAACCAATTATCCTACCACCAGCGCACAGTTCGACACGGACAATTCAGTCGTAAGCACAATGTATGGCCATTTTACGCAGGTTGTCTGGAAGGGTTCAACTCAGGTCGGCTGCGCGGAGATGTACTGCAGGGGTGCTCAATATCCTTATGTCGTCGTGTGCCAGTATAGTCCCCGCGGAAATATGGTTGGCAGTTTTCAGCAAAATGTCGGTGCCCCTGGCGGAACTTCAACAGGCAAGCCGGACCTCGTTGTCCCATCGATATCTCTAGGCGCTCCCTCGGGAAAAAAGGTTCCCATAACCGTGACGGTCAAAAACCAGGGCTCTGCCGCTGCCTCTAAATTCAAAATTGGCGCGGAATATCTCGACAGCACAGGGAGAAGTCACACGGTTGCGTTCACCCAGCCAGGTCCGGTCTATGTTTACTATCCATGGATCAATTCACTCGGAGTCGGCAACAGTGTGGTGGTCTCGGGCACTCTTGATTTCCTGCCCATAGCCACGGGCACCGTGAGAGTGAGGGTTTTGGCCGACAGCTGCTCGGAAGACGAGTTTATGCCGGCATATTGCCGTCAGAATGAAAGCAGCGAGACCAACAACTACTCAGGTTATATGGCTGTGACTTTGAGATGATGCTGCAAGCGATGTTTTTTATTTCCCTTTCCTGCTGTTGGTCGCATCGATATCGACAGAGGAGTTGAATTTGCTCCTGTCAGTCTTTCCCTCTCGCAGAAGCTTCATGTCGCGTGCCGGTACCACGGGGCGGTATTCATCCGGGTACAGACCGATCTTTTTGAATGGGACAGGCGTAAATCCCGGGATTGAAGAGAGGAGTCTGGAACCTGGTTTCAGTTCGAAGTTGAAATTTTTTACGTCAGCAAAATCCTTCATCGAATCAGTCGTTATATTGCCGTTTTGCACTACCCCTGAAAGAGAACCCGGTTTGCCCTGGAGCTTTATTTGCGTCTCGCATGCGATCATGAAATTGCCGGTTATCCTGTTTCCCTTGGGAATCGTGGTTTCCCCGCCGGCGATCAATTTGGCGAGATCGGGGTAGCGCTCCTTCCATGGCGATCTGTCGTAAGGCAAAAGCTCAAGATCTCCCTTGAGGCGTTTGTCGTTCAAGGTGTAGTTTCTCTCGACTCCCCGCGAATCGACATGAATTGCGGAAGGGGCGTCAATGATCATGTTGTATTCGATCCTGTTGTAATGGCCGCCGCCGACAAGCACGCCCATCGCGGTGCGATAAGTCACGTTGCCTGTCACAAGATCGCCGCTGTCGCCGTCATCGAGGTATATGGCGTTGGCATTCATGCTGTGGTGGATGAAGTTATGGCGTACAATATTGCCGAAGCTGCTGAAACCTCCAGTAGTGTAGAATCCTCCGAGGTCGCCCGAGTTGAGTCCGACGCGGTAGACTTCATTCAGTTCAAGTATATTGTCGTTTCCTCCGTAATAGACTCCCGCATTCGCGGTGTCGTGAATCCGGTTATGTGCCACGCGGTTGCCGACCGTGTCCGATCTTTCATTTTTACCGGTTCCAAAACTGAGAATGAGGGCGGCCACGGGAAAATTGTTCGCCGCGCGTGATATGTCATTGTTCAAAATTTCATGCTCACCGGGTTCAAGCGTCTGACGGTCGCCTCCTGTGACATCAACCCCGCTGAGCCCTGTCTCGCTGATGTCATTGCTGACGATGCGATGATGTTTTCCTCCGCGGACGACGATGCCTCCGTTGCCTGTGTTGCCGATGACGCAACCGGCTATCAGGTTGTACTGTCCGCCCCTGATTTCAACGGCTGAGGCAAGGCTGCCTCTTATTGTCAACCCGCGGATTGTGATATGCGAGGCGTCGTCAAGCGAGATGACGGGACTCGTGTTTCCTGCAATGACAAGGGGACGGTGTTTATCGATGCCCCTTGGCGGCCATATCAGCAGGATCTGGCGGTTGAAATCGACAGCCCATTCACCCGGTTCATCTATCTCTTCCGGGAGGTTTATGGCCCACCACTGCTCCCTTCCGTCACCTGTTCTTATTCCGTTTGATACTTTTGAGTACTTGGAACCTATTCCTCCCTGCACCTGCCTGAGGAGCGAGATGGTTCTTTTGGCTGTGTCTATCTCCCTGACCCTGACTCCGTTTATGATCCACGGCACTCTCCAGAACCCGCGAAGCCAAATGCCCCCGCCGTCACTTAGTGCCTTAAGCCACCCTTTTGGACGTTCGCCCCGGTAAATGAACGATCCTCCGCTTTCAGGCCCGCCGTTGTCGATCACCTGCTTCATGGTTGTGAAGCCGTATTCGCCATTTGGCCACCGCGACAGCGGAAGCGTTGTCCCTGCATGTATGACTTCGAGACGTCGCCAATTCTCTCCAAATGTGTCCGGAAAAGGTTCTATCCTGCCGATTCCCAGGCTTGCAAGATCGACCTTTCGGACCGATTCCCTGGCGGCCGGCCCAAGGCGGGCCAGAAGCGCCGGGTCTTTTATTGGTTCAAGCTGATTTTTCAATATCAGTTTTCCGCCGAGGAGCGTCGGATGTGTCGAAGGTTCCGCGGCAATTACGACAGGGGCGCCCTGAGTCCCTGAATCGCTTGAATCAAACCTGATGCCTTCAGGCATTGCATAGAGTCCATCTGAAAGCAGTATGGTGACCCCATCGATTTTTGCGGTGGCCGGAAGTGCGCGAAGCGCGGTCCGGGCGGAAGCGAGATCGGCAAACGGATCGGAAGAACTGCCCGTCGCGCCCTGCCTTCCGTTTGGGGATACGTGAAATACTGTCGCCGCTTCAAGATGCAAAACAGGCGTTAAAAAGATCAGGGAAAAACCTATGATCGAAAATCGTAGTTTCGGAAATATCTTTTTATGCATATTTAAATGAATCCTCTTGTT
>JADFZC010000381.1:0-2324 GCA_015232735.1 Oligoflexales bacterium
TACCTGAAATTTTTAACTGATTACGAGATTTGCATTTATGGCTTGACGCGGCATTACAGTATAATAAAAGATAATAAAAAAGAATCTGGACCAATCGTGTGGGTGATAAAGCAACTATGCAAAAAAATATTAATATAATTGATGACATAGTCGTAAATTCGGTTGAACGGCTGTTTAATTTTTTGGGATTTACGGTACCTTTCAAGGCTTCCAAAGACGATAATCTGGAACCTTATCTGAATTACGATACCTTCGGTCTGGTGATAACAATGGGACAACTTATGAATGGGGCATGGGGCATATCGGTATCCTCGGATCTGCTGCGAACGAGTCACAAGCTGGCTACAAATCGGGAGCTGATTGACGAAAAAGACTGGCTGACTGAATTAACCAACCAAGTTGTCGGGATCATTAAAACACGGCTCGTCGAATATAACATGGATTTTGAAGTCAGTACCGTATTAATTGTCAATCGGGAGCACCTCCTTGATTCCTTTTGGCCGATTGCTCCCATCCGTCACCAGCATTTCGAGAATCATAACGGATTTCTGGATATTTTTTATGGAGTATATTTCTCTTTCAGCGTGGATTTGGATTCCATGACTCCTGACAAGGAAAAAGTTATTGGAACATTAGGTTCCGGCATTGTCTTCTGAAAAAAGGAATTCTTTATGGCAGAACGAAAGTTCAATAAGGTACTTGTCATTGATGACGCTCGAACAATGCGTCTGCTTCTGCGTGATATTATAAGCCAAATGAACTATGAAGTAATCGAAGCCTCAAATGGCCGTGAAGGAATTGAAATGCTGCGCCGGCATTCCGATATCGCCATCACCTTTTGCGATGTAAACATGCCGGAATTGGATGGATTGTCAATGCTCTACAAACTGGCAAAAGAAAAGGTTCTTGGGGAGGATATTGTGCTTCCCCCTATTATTATGATCACCACAGAAAATTCTGAAAAGCTTGCCAACATTGCCAAAGAATGTGGTGCAAAAGGATGGATCATCAAACCAATAAAAGATGGAGAAATTGTCTGCTCGATGGTACGGGTAATTGCCAGAAAATAATGCCGAATCAATAGCAACCGCATTATCAGCACGCCCTAAAAAAATTCGATATTGTCTTCCCCGTCTTCCTCCACTTTATCTTCAAGTAACCTGACCTCAATGAGGTTGGTTTCATCAATCACCTGTACACGCATTTGATTCATGAAGCAGCCAAACGCTGTTTCCACCATCCAGTAATCCTCCAAAACCTCGCTGCCACGAAAAAAAAACATATCCTTGCAGGTGCGGGTGCACAGCGGCAATGAGATCTTGACATTAATGCCATTTATGCCTAGAACGTGCTTGATTTTGCCGCCAACGATATTGCAGTATTCCTTCATATAATGAGCATACGCCATTTTCAGTCTGGCTTCCTTCGGCATCCTTTTTTCCAAAATCATACCGACATCAGCATTGGAAAAATAGATGACATAACTCATCCGAATTTCTTCTCCGGAAACCAGTACTATCGACATCCAATCCTTATCTATGCTGTCACGCATCAAAGGCTGGACCGATACGGGCTCGATTTTGCAGTACTGTTGTATTGCATGGTTGGTAACTTGTCTAATAACCTTAATTAAGTTATCACGAACAGGCTGTTGCATGATTCCTTTCCTTATCTCCGTCGCTGTGCCTTTTGAAATTTATGCTTCATCCAGTTTTGTTCTCTTTTCTCGGAAGGAGAAACCCTTGGCATGTACTTCGAAACGGTTGATTCACCTACATTATAGCCCAACTTTAATAACTCTTAAAAGTAGTAGTAACACATTTTGAATGTTCTAATTCAAGTAAAGGACAAAAAAATCAATAATTTCATGAAAGATAGAGTTTATATGACATATAGCCTGAAATTTTTCATTTTTTGATGGTAAAATAGTAGCAAGACAAAAAAGCGGATTAGAAAAACATCGGATCGAAGTACCTATCCTTCCTGAAATTATGCTTTTACCAAGATTAAATCGAGAAACATGAGCTTTTCAGAATTGTTCAGCAAGAGCTGATCCCGAATATTGATTTCATTTTACCTGTATCATAACATGATAAGAGGAAGATTTTGAATTTATAAAATACTTCCATTTTCAGTGATTGGGCTCATTAAAAATTGATCGGTTTTGGAATTTTTTCGATTATTAGGACGTGTCGCTCTGATGAGAAAAAAATATCTTCTTGAACTAATCATTTTAATTTCTCTTTCAATCTGCCAATGTGTAACTACTGCATGCGATACCTTTTACAACAAAGTTTCTGGGAAAAAGTCAACTTCATCTACAA
>JADFZC010000381.1:2424-3662 GCA_015232735.1 Oligoflexales bacterium
CCACGACACCTGCAACCACGACACCTGCAACCACGACACCTGCAACCACGACACCTGCAACCACGACACCCAGCGAAACAAGGAAAGTTTATACGGCTACTCTTTCAAAAGCGAGAGGAGATTTGGCGGCGACCACAGTAGGTACAAAGGCAATCTTTGCGGGCGGAAGGATAGAACCAAGCAGGGACTATGCTCTTAGCTATAGCAATGTTGTTGATATATACGACTCTCAGACGGATACATGGTCCACGGCCACACTTTCTAAGGCTAGATCCCTATTAGCAGCTACCACCGTAGGCACCAAGGCTATTTTTGCGGGTGGAGATACAGGTAATGGTCTTACCAATATTGTTGACATATACGATTCTCTGACGGGAACATGGTCAACGGCCACACTTTCAATAGCTAGATCCTCCTTGGTAGCCACTACAGTAGGTACTAAAGCCATTTTTGCTGGTGGATCCTCGGAGAAATCAAACCGTAGCAATGTTGTTGATATATATGACTCCAAGACAAATACATGGAAAACGGCAACCCTTTCCCAGGGAAGGATTGGATTGATAGCCACTACTGCAGGTACAAAGGCTCTTTTTGCTGGTGGACAGCCGGGAGGATGGGGTATAACTACCAATATCGTCGATATATATGATTCCCAGACAGAAACATGGTCGACCGCCAAGCTCTCTTATGGAAGAACTGAATTATCTGCGACCACGGTAGGCACTAAAGCTATTTTTGCAGGAGGAAATATAGAATCGTCAAGCCCATGGAACGATTCCGTTGATATATATGATTCTCAAACCAACACGTGGTCAACAGCAGCCCTTTCTTTAGCCAGATATACATTAGCAGCCACTTCAGTGGACACTAAGGCAATTTTTGCCGGTGGAGCTGGTAGTAACAGTATGGAAACCACCAATGTCGTCGACATATACGATTCCCTGACAGATACATGGTCAACAGGCACTCTTTCTCAGGCAAGGTATAGATTGGCGGCCACTTCAGTAGGTACTAAGGCAATTTTTGCCGGTGGATATTCATCATCAACAGAAGTGAGTGACGTTGTTGATATTTTCAATTTTAAATAATCTTGTCACTCTTCTAAAACATGGTCAAGCCGCAATTGGAATTGAAAATAATCCACAGCAGTATGTTTTCCACCGGTAACTCTTTGGATTTATCTAGAGCATTAGAGGAACGGAATGTACCACAAATAGGATTGCAACGGCCAAAAAACA
>JADFZC010000382.1 GCA_015232735.1 Oligoflexales bacterium
ATTCGAACAGATCAGCTTCTGTGAGAAGGGTGGGATTTTAGGCAAAAGCCCTCAAATGGAAAACCGGCTTCATGCCGCTTTTTTAACCATGTCTTTGAGAGGAACGTCGATATCAAACCGGGTTCCCCGGCCTGCTTTTGTATAAATGGCAATTTTTCCGCCGCTTTCATCTATGGCTTGCCTGAGGGAAAAAAGACCGACACCCCGCCCTGAGATTTCAGAGATGGAAGTGAGCGATGACAGTCTTGGATCAAATATCAGCTGGCATAGTTCATTTTCCGACATCGTTTGAAGCTGAGTCCGGGTAACAATATTTTTTTTCAGGGCAATTTTCGAAATTTTTTTAAAGTCAATCCCTCTTCCGTCATCGGCTACTGTAATAAGCACCTTTTGATCGTCTTTTGATATGGTCAGAACTATCTTGCCCCGCTTGGGCTTTGTTCCCCTTTCACTTGGCGGTTCGATCCCATGGTCTATTGAATTTCTGATCAGATGGGTTATGTTTCTGAGTATGCCATAGAACCTGTGTGGATTCAGGTTTATGTTTTCGCCTATGAGGATAAAATCGATCTCTTTTCCCATCTGTTTCGCCAGATATTCGACATTGTCAGCGACAGGTCCCAGAAGGGAGCCGACGGGTCTGTTGAAAATCTCCCCCTGCCATCTTTCGAAAGCTGTTTTCAAATCAACAATGTTCTGACTTCGCTGGAAAATATCGCTCAGTTCCAAAATGGAGTTTTTTCCCATGATAATGTTCGATTCATCAAGGCTGTTGTAATCCAAATCAATTACGGTGGAGTTGGCAGACAGAAAATCCATGAACATCTTTTCAATTCGGTTTATTCCCTGAATTGTGGGGGTTTTGGTTTCCTCGTACCTGTGAATGGCCTCGACTATGTCCTTGAGGCTGAACAGGGTACTGTTGCCCTTTATCGTATGCATTATGGACAAAAGGGCCGCGCCGTGATCCTTGTCCATTCCTGATTCTATGATGCTTCTGGCCCTTGCAAGCTCCCTTTTCACGTCAATGATGAATGACCTGAAAGCGTCTTTATGGTGCAATATTTTAATAAGCAGCATATTGTGTTCAATTTTTTGATTTGCCATGGCAAGAAGCGTATGGTCGTTCAGAGTTAGAAGCAGAACATCGGCTCTGTTCAGATGATTGCGGATGATGGCACCTTCGATAGATATGACTTTATTGTCAACCTTCAGTGTTTTCGGCAGCTGGCTGAGAGATATTTCGTCGGGCATGGTGTCGTCGAATATCTGCTGTATCGGGCAGGCTAACCTCTTGTTTGTTTCTTCGGTCTGCTTGAAGGCTTCACTGAGTGAAAGTCCGGGTTTGATGTGATCCCCCAAAAGCTCGCAGCAGGATTTTGTGAAACCTTCAAGTATCGTCAAATCCTGTCCTATGAGGATAAAGCCGGATTTGACGTTATTCTGGATAATCTGTATTGCTTTTGTTCGCTCCCGGATGAGTTCTTCCAGTTTTTCGTTCATATTGGTGAGTTGTTCGTTTGCGTTTTTCTGTATGAGCACCGCTTTTTCCGCTTCAAGGTTGGCTTTTCTTTCCTGAAGGAGTTTCTCCTTTTTTACCATATTGATATGGTCCGCGACCGCGAATGATATAAGGATTGACTGAATGGCGGCGCCGATTAACGGAAGGTATTGTATGATTCCCGACATCGGCAGGATTCCCAGGGAGTAGAAGACATAAAGGACTGCGGAGATAACAAGCACAGCCCAGGAGGATGAGAACAGTATTGCCGGGCGGTATCCTGTAATCGAATCTCTTACCGACGCGATAAATCCAAATAATAGTATCAGCGTGAATATGACTATACCGAAAAAGAACGTGAATTTGTTGAAGAAGATCAGTATGGCGAGCCCGCCCCCCAGAGAAATTATGCACAGTATGGAAATAATGTTGTGGACTCTTGGAAGCCTTATTCTTATATTCAGAAACTTTTGGCACAGTCGGCCGAAGACATACGCTGACATGCAGAGTGAAAATGGGCCCTGCCGTTCGGACCACCATGGCAGAGAAGGCCACATGTATTCGGTTGAAATCCCATAAAGGCTTTGGACCACCACTCCGTAACCGAATGCCATCATCCATACATAGGTAAGGTATGTATTTTCCTTTATTAGGATATAGAAGAACATGTTAAAAAGTATGAGACCAACGATTATTCCGGAGTAGATCCCAAATATATACTGGGATTCATGATCCTTCTCATAAAAACTTTCGGGAGAATATAATGTCAGGGGAATTGCAATTGGGCCGTTGCTCTCCAAACGGATGTAACAGGTGGCGGTTGTGTCCCTCTTCAAAGTTATTGGAAATACCGGGTTTCTGTTTTTTATTTCCCTTGTGGATAAAGGAAAACGTATTCCGCCCTGCCTCGAGAAGTAATCTCCGTCTTCACCCTGTGCAAAAAACTGAAGGTCTCCAATATAGGGATGGTCCAGCTCGAGATAGAACTTCAGGTCTTTTTCGCTTTTGTTTTGAATAGAGAACTTTACCCAGATTCTCCACGGCACGATTCCGTAGTTTGGAATATCCTTATCGTTTTTAGTGAACAGCTCGCTTTTGGAATCGAGGATATCCCGGATTTCGAATTTTCTTTCCACATCCTTGAATACTTGGAGATATCCCACAATATTGACGGATTTGACATCATTATCGATTACCACGGCATCCATTGAAAGCCCGGCTTTTGAAAATGTCAGGGGCACTGCCAAAGTTAAAAATAACAAATAAGAGATCACTTTCATCAGCTTCAATAAAAGCTGATGAGCCAAGTGCGCTTTGAAATTTGCAGTCTTGTCAGGCTTCATTTGTTTTGTCCACAAATTGTCTTTGTTTTTATCGGAAGGTAGAGATAAAAATTAAGATACTTCCGGTTTTACGGGTCCTTCGGTCTGATACAAAATCCTTGAGTGCAAGGGGATCATAATATTAATAGTCTTGATAAAGAGACCGTCATCCCTCCGATACCTCAGGGAAGGCTTTGGGCAAATGTGAAAGATCTGTCATAACCTGAAGAGATGCTTCACTTCATTCAGTATGACGCTGGGTACTTAAGGATTTTATGATTGATAAAATATTATTTGACAAATATACAAAAATTATATATTTTTTCCATGCTTTATATATTTTATAACCCGAACCTGACAATTTTAAAAATTAAGATCAATTAATGAAACATTTTCTATCGTTGTCGCTTATGGATTTCAAATCTCTGATTTCAGGCTGGGGACAGCCGGAGTACAGAGCGGCACAGATTTATGACTGGATTTATAAAAAAGGCGCCCTCTCGCCGTCCGGGATGAGCAACCTGCCGGGAAGTCTGAGGGAGAGGCTTAAGTCAGATCTCGATTTCAATCTGCCGTCCGTCGAAAAAGAGATCTCTTCAGCCGAAGACAATTCGACAAAGATACTTTTCAAAAACGCGGCCGGGGACTTTTTCGAATCCGTGATAATCCGCCACAAGGACAGGACTACGTTATGTGTATCCACCCAGATCGGGTGCAGGCTGGGATGCAGGTTCTGTCTGACCGGAAATATGGGATTCAAGGGGAATCTCGGGGTTCATGAGATTCTGAGTCAGGTGGTGCTTGCCGGCA
>JADFZC010000383.1 GCA_015232735.1 Oligoflexales bacterium
CGAAGTTTTCCATTCAAATTCCAGTAACTTTTCCGCAAAATTAAAAATAATCGGAAAGCTTCTTAAAAATGATGGATTTGAACTCTCAGTGCAGTTTGTGAGCAGCGGAAAAATAAAAAAAATAAACGAAAAATTTCGCAATATCTCCCGGCCCACCGATGTCCTGTCGTTTCCTCAGATTGAATGGCGTAAAAAAGCCGCTGCCTTTGGCTGTGAAAGACGAAGGGCAGTATCCGGACAACAACCCGCTTATCATCTCGGGGATATAGTAATTTCGCCTGAAGTTGCCGAAAAAAATGCCTTAAGCATCGGACATGGACTCGACAGGGAGGTTTGTTTTCTGCTTGTACATGGATTGTTGCATCTTCTGGGACACGATCATATTGAAAAAAAAGAGGAGAAGATAATGTTGAGACAACAGGGGTTGATAATGGGAACTCTCGGTAGGAACAAACATAATCCATTGTGGAAAAACTGCATTGTCAAGAGGCAGTCACCATGAATTTCCGGCCAAATGATATTATTGAAATGGGAATAATCCTGCTGTGTCTTGTGCTGTCCGGTCTTTTTTCCGCCTCTGAAACGGCGATCACTTCTCTCGGAGTCATGAAGGCAAGGCATCTGCTCGATCAAAAAGGGAAATCCTATGCAGCCCTGAAAACCTGGCTGAAACATCCCGAAAGGATCCTCACAACCATACTGATATTCAACACCCTGGTGAACATCCTGGCCTCAGCCCTGGCCACTGATCTGGCTGTTTACTATATCGGAAAAGGCGGGGGCGCCATTGAGATTGCGACTTTTGTCACAACGGCGGTCGTGGTTGTTTTCTCTGAGGTGATACCAAAGGCATTTGCACGGGCAAACTATAAGACTCTTGCCAAATTCTGCATGACCTTTGTCAACATATTTTACCGCCTCTCCTATCCTGTAGTCTGGTTTCTTTCGGAATTCGCAAAATTCATAATAAAAAGGTTCGGAAGCGAGGAATCCATGCACCCCGTCATAACTGAGGATGAACTCGAGTTTTTTGTTGAGGAGGGAGAAAAGGCGGGTGTTCTCAAAGATATAAAGAAGAACATGATCAGTGCAGTCTTTGATTTTGATGAGACAAAGGCAAGGGAGATCATGACACCCCGGACAGACATCCTCGCCATAGAAAAGGAGAGCGGGCTCAATGAGGCGATTGAACTTATCCTTCAAAGCGGGCATTCAAGGCTTCCGGTATATGAGGAACGGATAGACAATATCGTCGGGATAGTGTTTGCGAAGGATATCCTGAGATATCTTGCGACAAGGGAGTCCAAGGATAATCCTCCGACATTGCCTCAAATCATGAGGGAGCCGCTTTTTGTTCCGGAATCAAAACCGCTGATGGGTGTTTTCAAGGATCTCAAAAGAACCAAAAACCATATGGCTGTCGTGATCGATGAGTATGGCGGTACCGCAGGTATAGTCACAATGGAAGACACTCTTGAGGAGATAGTAGGTGACATTCAGGATGAATTTGATTCTGAGGAAGCAAAGATTCTGGAGATCGACAAGGGGGTGTATGATATTGCAGGATCGGTTAATATTAGCGAATTTATGGAATTTTTCGAACTTGAAGATATATTCGAAAGCGAAGACATAGAGGGCGAGGTGGATACCGTAGGCGGATGGGTTACGCATCTTCTGGAAGACTTGCCTGAAGTCGGCCAGACCTTGACCTATAAAAGCCTGACAATAGAGGTCACGGAAATAACAAGGCACAGGATCGAGAGGGTGAGAGTTGTCAAGATGCTTACACCTGCATCCGCTGATGAGGAAGAGGGTGAGCATTGAAGTCTTTGGAAAGCTAGATCCTAGTCCCTCGTCAAAAAAGCGCTGATTTGACAAATTTAAAAAAAACCATATTCAGCAAGCAGTTACCGAACATTTCAGTCTGCCGCCAAAAGAGCGCCCGTGTCATTCTCCATTTGATGATCTTTTTTTATTCATCAATTATTTGGAGAATATATCGCCTGTTTAATTTTGCAGCCGCACAATTGAGAATGGTTCGAATAGCATCAGCAGTTCGACCTTGACGCCCAATCACCTTGCCAATATCCTCCTTAGCCACTTTAAGTTCGATAATATTGGTTTGATTGCCAGTGATTTCGCTTATTTCAATTCGATCGACTTCATCGACAAGCGCTTTTGCCACGTACTCCACAAGATCTTTCATAGAACCGACATTGGACATAATTCACTTCCGTTTTATTACAGTTACCGCATAGAAAAACACCTTAACCCTATACTTTAGATTCTATACAAAAATTGTGCGCATGAAAAGAAATAGGTCAAAAATAAATTAAAAAAAAGTAGAAAGCGTGGGCAGGATGTCCGATCAGTTTAGAAAAATGAACATGTTAAAAGTTGTCCGTTTACATATCGGGCCGCATGGCATAAAATGGCCCAGTTTTTGTTTGATGGATCATAACCTTTTATTATTTAAGTGTTTTATAAAAGTTGCATGGTTTGTCCGGGAATAAATTCTATTTATAAGTATGGGCCCTAAATGAGAGATAGCGAGAAGTTCAGCCAAAAAAATCTGGTCGTTATTCCCACCTATAATGAGTTTGGCAACATAAAGGAGTTATTTGATAAAATAAACAGTTATCTGCCGGACATCCATATTTTGGTTGTTGATGACAACAGCAGGGATGGAACAAGCGAGCTTGTGAAGAGATATGTCGCGTCAAATCCCGAAAGGATCCACCTCATTCAAAGAAGCGGTAAACTGGGTCTGGCCTCGGCCTATATAACGGGTTTCAAATGGGCGCTTGAAAGAGGTTATGACACAATCACCGAAATGGATGCGGATCTTTCACACGATCCTTACGTTTTGACCAGGATAACTGAATGTCTGAAAAGCGAATATGTCGTGATAGGCAGCCGGTACGTGGACGGCGGAGGGACGGTTAACTGGAGTTTCATCAGGAAAATGATAAGCCGGTTTGGAAGTCTTTACGCGAGGTTAATCCTGGGCATGAAGACCAGGGATCTTACCGGCGGTTTCAATGGATGGAGAAGAGAGGTTCTTGAAGCTGTCGATCTGGATACAATCAAGAGCGAAGGCTATTCATTTCAAATAGAACTCAAGTACAGAGCACACAAGAAAGGCTATAAAATAAAGGAGATCCCCATAATTTTCTCCGATCGCAGGGTCGGCGAGTCAAAGATGTCTTCAAGAATTGTCCTGGAGGCAATGTACAGGGTTTGGGGACTTAGGTGCTCCTGATCATATTCCCAATAGAATTCTCTGGTTTACAATATTTTCAATCATTTCCTGTTTTCCGCTTTTCGGCGTTAGGGACTGATTCGATGTCGCAAGTTCGGCAAGTTCTCTGAGACTGAGCCCGCCCGCCTCATATTTTTTGCCCATTGTTGAATTGAAGGAATCATACCTGAGCCTTTTCATTTCCGGGATTTTTGAGGTTGTCAAAAGATCATGGGCGATTTCGAGCCCCCTTGCGAACGTGTCCATCCCGCCGATATGGGCAATGAACATGTCTTCCAGGTCAGTTGAGTTTCGCCTGAGTTTAGCGTCAAAATTAAGCCCGCCCCTGTGCAGTCCGCCCTGCCCCAGTATTATCATCATCGCCTCTGT
>JADFZC010000384.1 GCA_015232735.1 Oligoflexales bacterium
CGATGGGGTCAACATACATGGCTTGAGCGACGAGTCCAAAAGCCGTCTTAGGAACGTGAAGATGGGTTTCATTTTCCAATCCTTCAATCTCGTGCCTGTACTGAACGTATATGAGAATGTCGAACTGCCTCTGGTAATAAATTCTGCCATAAACATAGCGGAAAGAAGAAGCAGGGTGATGGACGCCCTCGAAGACGTCGGGCTTTCCAAACTGTTCAAAAACCTTCCGGACCAGCTCTCAGGAGGGCAGAGGCAGAGAGTAGCCATAGCAAGGGCTTTGGCGGGCGGCCCCTCGCTTGTGCTTGCAGATGAACCTACCGCCAATCTGGATTCTGTCAATTCCAACAAGATTATTGATCTGATGCTTGAACTCAACCAGAGGCGGAAGGTAACCTTTCTTTTTTCCACACACGATGAGACGCTTATGAGCCGGGTATCAAGAAAAATTCAGATTCATGACGGAGTAATTCGTTTATGAACAACAGATGGACAATAGCACGGAGAAACCTGATAAGGAACAAGAGGAGAAATCTTGCCACAGGTGTTGCCATAGCCTTTGGTTTTGCCGCCCTGCTTACTGTCGGCGGTTATTATAACTGGACCTCCAATCTCTTGAGGGTATTTACCGTCTATATTTCAAGAATAGGCCATATAGTCATCTATAAGGAAAACGGCCTTGAAAAATATCTCATGAAGCCAAAGAAATTCAGCCTTGATGAGTCTGATCAGGCAGCAATCCATGATGTTGTATCCCGAATGAACAACGTGGAGATGTCAGGCGGACAGCTTATTGGAACCGGGCTTGTCGGAAACGGATGCCGTTCGTTCCCTTTCATCGCTTCCGGGATAGACCATAATCTGGTAAAGGCCCTGACCTATCATCCGGAAAGCGAAAACTGGATAGGCGACCTGAAGAATTATCGGAAGGGAAGGGATCCTTCGGGTTATCCGGATGAGCTGGGGGCCATTTCTGTGTCGGAGGGGCTGGCCAAACTTCTTTCCAAAACAAAGGTATACGACGATGTCAAGCATGATGAGAAGGGATTTGTCGTCATCGATTGCATGGCGAAGAACGCCCAGGAAAAGATCGCGTCCGATGCCAATGTTCAGCTTGCGGCAGGCGCATGGACGGGCATGATGTCCTCGATTGATGGGGAGATTGTGGCCCAGTATCTCACAGGCCTGATTGAAATAGAATATACCCATATTACAATTTCCCTTGCAAGGCTTCAAAAACTTTATGATACCCCTAATATCACCTCCTATTCCATATGGCTTAGGGACCCCAGCAAAATACTGTCCACAATTCAGGGAATGAAATCACATTTCACAAGGCTCGGAAAACACTTTGACATATATAAGTGGGATGACGAATTCGTAAGTCCATATTATACCGGAACACATCAATTTGTAATAACCCTGTGCAGTTTTGTGACCATAGTCCTTCTTTGCGTCATAGTTTTTTCAATCTTCAATTCCGTGACAATTACAACCATAGAGAGATCACAGGAGATAGGAATGATGCGTTCTTTGGGATATACAAAAACGCAGATCAGAATGCTTTTCATCATGGAGAACCTGCTGCTCACCGCAATTTCCCTGGTAATAGGCGGAATAATCGGAGCTTTGGGAATTTATATAGTCGACACATGGAAAATTCCATACAATCCGCCGGGAATAGCGGTTCAACTATGGCTCAGGCTGTCGCCCAGCATACCGGTAATCGCGGCTTCCATTATTCTTCTGTTTGTACTTTCCACGCTTACCACCCTTGCCGCAGTGTGGACCGTGACAAAGCAGAACATCGCCGGATTACTGATCAGGGTTCATCGTTAATATTGGAGAGGCTTATGGCAAAAATGGCTAATTTTTCGGCAGTGAAGAACTTTATATCGATCCCTTTCTTTATTTTGATCGCTTCGGGCATGTCTTTCTCCGAAGAAAAACCTACCGCCAAGGATCTTCTGAAGGATTCGGACAGGGCGCGCGGAACTGCAAAGGAAGGAATAACGTGGGGCGTCATCCTGGAAAGTTTCGACGATGGAACGCATAACAAGGTCAACTATAAAGTAAAGGTTAAAGGCGACAATGCTATCGCGGAGGCAATCGCGCCCCCCAGGAACAAAGGCGATACAATATTGTTCAATGACAGGAACATGTGGTTTTTCAAGATTGTCAATAAAAAGCCTGTAGCCAATTCGGCAAGGCAAAAACTCATGGGACAGGCCGCAAACGGTGAAATAGCCCCCACGAAATACTATAGGGATTATGATGGGCAAATCGTGGGAGAGGAAAAGGTCGAAGGGCAGGATGCCTGGAAACTGGAACTGAAAGCGAAGGCCAAGAACGTTACATATGACGGGATTCGCTACTGGATTTCAAAAAAGGACCGTTTGGGAATAAAGGCCGAATTTCTGACCCTGAGCGGCGAGGTATTCAAAAGGGCTGCTTTTGAATATAAAAACAAAATGAAAACCGATAATGGGAGTTATCTGTTCGTAAGCAGGATGGAGATAATATCCGCCATAAACAAGGATAACAAGTCCATTCTTGCTTATGATTCTCCAAAACAGGAAAATCATCCGGACAGCGCGTTTAACGTTAACAATCTTGTCAGATAAAAAAAATCTCGATACGGATTATATAAAAAATGGAAAAAAACAATTCTGCATATCCTCAATTCATGAAAATAGCTTTCAGGAACGTAATACGCAACTGGAGGCACAGTCTTGCGACGCTTTTCTCAATCTCCTGCGGTTTTGTGGCAATATCCCTTTTTGACGGTTATCTCAAGGATTTGAAGGACAGGATCAATGACGGATTTGCGACAAGGGCCATGATGGGACACGTCATCATACAGAAAAAGGATGCACAGGATAAAAAAGGTGAAGATGAGTGGCAGTATTCTCTGGGCAAGGACGATCAGAAATTTCTTGAGGAGTTTCTGAAAAACGATCCTGATGTCGCCTTCAGGATAAGATTTCTCAACATAAGCGGCATTCTCAATTCGGGGTCGAATAATCCCTATTTCATCGGATATGGTTATGACATTGCAGACGGTCTTGAGGTAAGGGGAAGCAGATGGGCCTGGAACGCCCTGGCAGGACTTCCTCTTCATCTGGCAAAGATGCCTTCCGTGGCAATCGGAGGCGGTCTTGGGCAAAGCATCGACTGTGAATTTCATTATATAGGGAAGCTTACGCTTGAGGATGGCAACTTCATGCCCGAGGAAAGGCCTTTCAGCTGCCCGCACAACAGGGTTACCCTTTCGGTTACCACGGAGTTCTCACAGGTAAACGCCATGGATTTCCCAATAATCGGATTTATTAATGCGGTTTTTGCCGATGCTGACAAGCATATGGTTCATCTGTCCCTTCAGGATGCCCAGAAACTTATGGATACCGAAAAAATCAGCATGGTGACCGTTCTTCTCAAATCTGATGATGTCATTGATTCATTTATAGAGAGAGCCAGGCATGCAGCCGAAGCAAAGGACGTCAAACTTGATATTGCACGAGGCTCAACGCACAAGCTGGCTTCGTACCTTCAGGGAGGTCTTCAGATTCTCGCGGTTTTCAGAAATATGTTCATGGTTGTCCTCATAATCATCGGTGTGATGTCTGTTGTCAAT
>JADFZC010000385.1 GCA_015232735.1 Oligoflexales bacterium
CCTGATTTTGGTTAGCTTGAACTACCTCGCCCTGAAGGACGAGGTTTCCTTAAATTTGATGAATCGGCAAAAAGTCCCTTTTACGCCGCAAAAACCCTTTTCAGTGCCTTTTCATTCAATTGAACCGGTATTTTTACCTTGACCCTTGCTCCGGTCGGTTTGTTCCTTTCAAGCTCCACAAAACCACCCAACTGGCTCGATATCTTTTTACTGCCGAAAGACCTACTCCGCGCCCGCTTGTCGACGATATCTGGTCTGCAGAAGAAATATCATCTTCCAGAAGAAGTTTAAACAACTCCTTTTCGCTCCCTGGCAGAAGCTTTCTCTCCTCTGCCTTTTTCCTGAGGAATTCAATATCAAAACCGGACCCTTCATCCGCAATGTCAAGGATGAGATGATCGTCCTTTACATAACATCTTATGCTGATGGAGACATCGTCAATCTCGACACCACGTTCCTTGGGAAATAGGTAACCGTGGTCTATTGAATTATTGATAACGTGGATAAGAATATCATTGAGATACTTTACAAGTTCTCGGTCCCATTCCAATATTTCATCGACAAAGTCAAGCTTTTTGAAATGAATCCCCTTGTCTTTCATTCCAGCTTTTATGCATTCAATAATTTTGCCAACGGAAATAATCAGGCTTTTCTGGCTGAAACTGTCATTTTCCGAATTGAAGAAGCTTGTAAACACTCTCTGGTAATTCGTAAAGTCATCATTAAGCAGTTTCAATGAATTGTCGAGTGCCGGAAGGTTTGAAACATTGTTTTCCTTGCACTCCCTGAGGATGTCTTCGGCTTCGTGGGAGAGCTCCACAATGGTTTTGAACTGGTATGTTCTGGCATTTCCCTTAAGGGTATGGAGGTGCATATACAGTTCGCCAAAATTCACCTGATGGTGTTTTTGCATTTTTACAATTTGGCCGAGTCGTCCCTCTATTTCAGCCAGAACATTTTTGATCTGAATGGGCTCGTGTCTGATAAATTCCCCCAGAATCGTCACTACTTTATTATGATTTGCCTTTTCGGTCTCCATCTTCGCTTCAAGCATCTTGGAGTGGGTGATGTCCCGGATGGAAATCATCATTTTTTCAACATGCAGATTCTGATCGAGCCATGGGGTCCATTCCATGGTTATGAATTTTTGCTGGTTGTCAATGGTAATCGTGCATTCGGTCGGCAGGTGGCATCTGTTCATCTCCCATCCGACCAGACTCATTCCTAAGGTTCCATGGAGCGCGCTTTCCATTCTCGTCTTGTCGTCCTTGGTGAAGCTGGAATCGGGAAAACAGAAATCGACCACGCTCATCCCTACAATTTCATGGCGTTTTTTTCTGTAAAAAACGGAAACGAATTCAGAGTATTCGTCCTCGATTTTGAAATCCTCCCCGAAGATCAGTATACCCTGCTCGATACGGTTGAGAATTTCCTGGATTTTCCTCTTGCCTGCGACCACCTGCTGGGTCCTCTCCTCCACGAGTTCCTGAAGATTTCTGGTGAACTGCCGTACCTGGATGCGCATTTTGTCGAATTGGTCTGAAAGAAACCCTATTTCGTCATTTTGCCTGATATTGACAGGCAAATCGAAGTTGCCCTGTGCTATGGTATTTGCCGCTCCGGCCAATCGGGATATTGGTCTTATAATGAGATATCGCATAAGGATGATCAAAAGGAATATGAGAACTGCAGCGAATACCAAACCGTTCAGGCTCATTCTGGCTATCATTCCCATAAGGGAACTCTTAAGGTGAGCCGTTGAATAGTCCATCACGACATACCCTATGACTTTCGTGTTATTTTCGAAATTTATCAGCTTCACAGCAAGGCGTGTGATGGTCGGGGAAAGACTTATACTCTCCATAGTTTTGTTTTTGGCAAAAAGAGATGACCTGTCAATCCTTCCGTTATCTGTCAAAAGCCTGTCGAGGTTGGGCTCCTCCTCAATATCGGTTATCCGCCCCTCGTCATTCTCGTTATTTCCCGGATCGCTTTTTTTCTCCTTTCCCAGAATGCGGTGATTCAAATCATCAAAAGCCTCTGCACGGATGACTGATTTTGCCTGGAAAAGGGCCGTGAATATGGATTCGACAGCCCCGACATCAAATCTCCACAATGCCTGGGTAAGAAAAGGAATCGTATTGTTCAGCAAAACAATATGATGCTTTTCCTCATTTCTGGATGTCTCTTCCCATTGTTTGGTTGCTTCCACGGTAACGAAAATGGAGGTTACCGCCATCGAGACGACAAGTATCGAAAGGACAATTTTCAATTGGATTTTCATTTTTCTCTTTCCCGTGAATATAGGTAGAGATTTTACGCAATGCGGTTTTTTCAGCGGCTTATAAAGTAAGACTGTATTTCCTCTTCATTTCCTCAACGAATTTCTTTTCTTCAACCAGAAACTTATTCATTTCCTCAATTACCTCAGGATATTTTATGGAAGAAAGAAAAAATGAGGACTGCAGGTGGGGAAGCGAATCGTCAAAAACAAGGACCGGCTTTTTGAAAACCTCTTTGTTGAAGTAGTTAAGAACACCTACCTCGCTATATGCTCCATCGATACGCTCGCGTACAGCCTGTTGCAACAGACCGGAAAAGGAATCATTCTCCTCCACCTTGATTTCCCCCGCCTTTATCTTGTCCAGGTATTCAAAAGCAGTGAATCCATGGACGATCCCCATCTTTTTCAGGGAGGTCAGACCTTTTCCCTGGTTTTTCGGCAGAACGGCGACGCCTTCCTTGTAATCCACAACCGACTTGGAATAATATACCTTGGATTTCCTCATCTCGGCACTCCAATAGGGATTATCGGGATATTTGAAATCGACTTCCTGTGTGGTGAGAAAATTTCTGAAGAGCCTGGTTACGGGAAGGGGAACGTATTTGAAATCATACCCCCGGCTTTTGGCGAATTTGGTCAAGACCTCCTCAGCATACCCGCTGTAAACACCCTTTTCGCTCTTGTAGTGGGGATAGTAATCTATATCCTCGACACCAATTGTAAAGGTTTTATTCTTTGAAAAGGCGGAACCGCATATTAAACAAAATGCCATTAAAATAAAAAATGGTAACCTCATCGCAACCTTCCTATAAAAAAGTGTGGTAAAAAGGTAATAAGACAGAAAAATATGATCATGCGATTAATTATACCATCTATAAAAAATTCTGCCAAACAAATCCATATATACCAAACAAAATCCAATTTGCGAAAAAAGATGGATCTGCAATCGGAAAACGGTGATCAGGCAGGTATCAGAGATCTGGGAAACCTGGCGCAGTATGAGCCAGGTTCCAGAATGCCTGAATCCTGCTCGATCACAGATTGCGGATATCAGATCAAATTTTTCACATTTTCGATTTGATAATGAATACTTTCAGGAGCTTACGACGTCATGCTGAACGAAATCGAACATTTCTTCCGGGTTATTGCAGAGCATTCGCATCGCTCAAGATGACGGTTCCTTGAAAGTAAAGGACTTTCAGGGCTGCGGCTTTATTTAGTTAAAATAAGAAAGGCGGCAGCCCTGAGGATATAGGCATGTTTGTTGAAAAAAGGAAAAAAAAGGGCTATATTTATATGTAGCGTATACTAGGAAAAAATCTAAAAGTTATTTCATAGACTCCTT